>CAZEPF010000046.1:10126-17895 GCA_964514045.1 uncultured Rhizobiaceae bacterium
TGACGAGGGGCAAACTGCATGAGGATTCTGATTTGTGGTGCCGGACAAGTTGGTTACGGCATTGCCGAGCGATTATCGCGTGAAGCTAATGATGTCACCGTGATTGATAGCTCTGCTGAATTAATCGAAAATATCCAAGACAAACTAGACGTCCGCGGCATAGTAGGCCACGGATCTCATCCGGATGTTCTACACGCTGCAGGTGCAGAGCAAGCTGATATGATCATCGCAGTGACACTGTATGATGAATTCAACATGGTGGCCTGCCAAGTTTGCCATTCACTGTTTAACGTCCCTACAAAAATCGCTCGTATTCGCGCTCAAAGCTACAAGCAGGCGCATTGGCAAAACCTCTTCACAACCGATCATATGCCGATTGATGTAATCATCTCCCCAGAGATCGAGGTCGGGAATGTGATCCTTCGCAGGATTGCTCTGCCAGGTGCCAGTGACATCGTATTGTTTAACGATGATACGGTAGCAATGGTTGCGATTGAATGCGGTGAAGAATGTCCGTTGATTGATACGCCTCTGTCTCAATTGACTGAATTGTTCCCTGACTTGAATGCCGTTGTTACAGGTATTGGACGCAAGGGAGAGGTGATCACTCCACGGTCATCTGACCAGATATTACTGAACGATACGGCTTACGTGATTACGGACCGGAAACAGTTACGGCGCACCTTGTCTATTTTTGGCAAAGAGCAGCCGGAAGCCAGCCGTATTGTAATCGCGGGTGGGGGTAATATCGGGGTATACTTAGCGCGGCAGATTGAAGAAAGATTGCCGCATGCGCGCACAAAAATTATTGAAAGCTCGCGCGTTGCCGCAGAACAATTGGCAGAACAATTGCGTAAAACTGTTGTTTTACATGGTAATGCGCTGGATGAATCCATTCTGCAGGAAGCTGGCTGTGAAAATGCGGACTTGATGGTGGCGATTACCAATAATGATCAGGTGAACATTCTATCAAGTGTTCTGTCAAAGAAACTGGGATGCAAATCCAATCTCTCGCTCTTGAATAATATTGGCTATCACGATTTTACCAAAAGCCTTGGTATTGACGACTACATTAACCCGCGCAGTGTCACGATTTCTCGTGTTCTTCAATATGTTAGACGAGGGCGTATACGCGGCGTCTACTCTATTGGAAATGGTGCTGCTGAGGTTATTGAAGCGGAAGCTTTGGAGGCATCGCCGCTCGTTGGCAAACCATTGCGTGATCTGGATATTCCACAGGGCTTGCGAATTGGCATGGTGGCTCACGAAGGGCAACTACAAAAACCAACAGGCGATTTGGTGATCAAGCCGAATGACCGTGTGGTTATGATTGCGCAAAGCGATCACGTTCATGATGTGGAGCAAATGTTCCGAACCAGCAAAGATTTCTTTTAGAGCCGATGATATCCATCATCTTTTATATGGCGGTCTTGGGTGCTTTGCTCTCGGTATCATTGCTATTGCCGGTGCTTATCGCATTCGGAATGCAGGAAAACACGACCGCATTACGCCTGCTTTTATACTGCGTATCTGGAATATTTCTATCGGTTTCAATTCTATTGGCAATTTTTGGAAAAACCAGAGGTCTAGAGCGCAATGATGCAATTTTACTCGCCGTGTCTAGCTGGTTGTTCTTCCCAGTGGTGATGGCGGTTCCAGTTTCTGATATTGCAAATCTTTCTTTTCTTGATGCTTTGTTTCAAACTACTTCCAGTTTCACGACTACGGGTGCAATGATTTTCCCTAATCTGGAAACTGTTCCCAAAAGCCTGATTTTTACGCTTGCCCAGCTTCAATGGCTGGGGGGATTGGCGACACTGACGACCTTGATCTTGGTGCTTGCTCCTTGGGAAATTGGTGGGTTACCGCAAAGGGCGAGTGCTAGTATCGCCGCGTCAATTATTTCATCACATGAGCGTTTAGTGAGCTATTGCGGACGTCTGTTCAGAAGCTATTTGGCAGCTACAGTCATTTGTTTGGCGATGTTGCTGTTGGCAGGTGTAAATCCGCTTTCAGCAACCATTCTCAGTTTCTCATTCATTTCAACAGGTGGTATTACGCCTGTGACCGACGATCTGGATATTCTACTGGGTAATTCAGGTATGATTATAGGCGCGTTATTTTTGTTTATTGGTGCCACAAGCATCTTTTGGCATCAGGATGTTTTGAATTTACGCCGCCTGCAAATCATGCGCCATCGCGAGAGCTATTTTATTGGCTTGATGATTTTAATTCTGACGCTATTCATCACGTATTTCTTGTTAAACGCATCCGGTACGCGATTGCGCGATGCTGGACTTTCAACGTTTTCTGAAAGCATTTTTAACGCATCATCCATTGTATCTACCTCTGCCATCCAAACACGGCCAGGCGTATTTGCACTTCTACCTCCATCCATGATCCTTGTTTTAATCTTCATGGGGGGAGGGTGTTATTCAACAGCAGGTGGCATCAAATTTTTCCGCATTGGAGGAATGTTCTCTCTTGCAAAATTTGAGTTGGATAAACTTGTATATCCAAACTCTATAAGACCTGCGCATTTTGGCGAGACTGAATATTCAATAGAATTTATGAAAGCGGTTTGGACTTTATTCTTTGTTGTCATTGCCACCCTTGCTTTTGGTATCTGCGCGATGGCGCTTCAAGGTTTAAACTTTCAACCTGCATTCACAGCAAGTGTTGCAGCGCTTTCCAATGCAGGACCGATTTACGGCAGTTTCTGGGATTTTGGCACGGGCATTCAATGGCCGGCATATTTTGAAATGCTAGATGGCCAGAAGCTTGTTCTGCTTGCCTTAATGGTTTTGGGGCGTTTAGAAGTCATCGCCGTATTTGCGGCTCTATTTGTTTTTATACGTTCACGCTGGTGAGCAAATCTGGGTTTCAAACTAAAGGCCAAGTTTTGCTTGATCAAACATAATTCAAGCGCCTATAAATACGTAGGTAATCAGTGGGTGCAGATCGCTAGATTTAGTGTATTGCGTATGTGCTGCGTTCAATAACAATAAAAAGAAAGAAGCGGCAAATGGCTGAGAAGAATCAGAATTTACAAGATGCTTTCCTGAACGAAGTCCGAAAGCAAAAAATCCCCCTAACAATCTTTTTGGTGAACGGCGTTAAGCTAAGCGGTGTTGTCGGCTGGTTTGATAATTTCTGCGTATTGTTGAAACGCGATGGTATTTCGCAACTCGTTTATAAACATGCTATTTCAACCATAATGCCCAGTTCACCCGTTCTCATGGGTGACAAGTCCGACGACGAGTCCGGAACTGAATGATTATTCGGGTCACTTTATTTGACTGATATTGATTCTGATAAGGACAATCGTTTTCAATGGACGGCTGAGGAAGCAGAGCAACCTGAGCGCGCTATTGTCTTGGTTCCTGAATTCAATGATCCTGAGCAACGCACGCGCGAAGCGAAGGTCAATGAAGCGGTTGGCCTCGCGAAAGCAATTTCTCTCGATGTGGTTGAAGCCATTGCTGTACCGATTAAACGGATTGTACCTGCGACCCTGATCGGCAAAGGTAAGGTGGCCGAGTTTGCAGAACTCACCCATGACCTTGGCGCAGGGTTGGTTATCATTGATCATGCGATTAGCCCCAAACAGCAGCAAAACCTTGAAAAAGAATGGAACTGTAAGGTTCTCGATCGTACAGGTCTGATTTTGGAGATTTTTGGTGAACGCGCACAAACTAAAGAAGGACGTTTGCAGGTAGAGCTTGCTCACCTCAACTACCAGAAGGGTCGGCTTGTGCGGTCATGGACTCACTTGGAGCGTCAACGCGGTGGGTTAGGATTTGTGGGTGGTCCCGGTGAAACCCAGATCGAAGCTGACCGACGAATGATCCAAGTTCGTATCAATCGGCTGGAAAGAGATTTGGAGAAAGTTCGCAGAACTAGAACCCTGCATCGCTCAAAACGCCAAAAGGTGCCATACCCAGTTGTCGCATTGGTGGGGTATACCAATGCTGGTAAATCTACGCTGTTTAATGCTCTAACAGGCGCAGATGTGATGGCAAAAGACCTCTTGTTTGCCACGCTTGATCCGACCTTACGCCAACTTGATTTACCCAATGGAACACGGGTGATCTTGTCCGATACGGTGGGTTTTGTTTCTAATTTGCCTACCCATTTAGTCGCTGCCTTTCGTGCAACCTTAGAAGAAGTGATTGAGGCCGATTTAATCTTGCATGTGCGTGATATCTCACACGAGGATACAGATGCGCAGGCTGCAGATGTGCGTGATATTCTCTCGCAACTCGGTATTGGTGAAGAAAACCAAAGCAATGTTACTGAGATCTGGAACAAGATTGATCTACTTGATCGTGATGTGCTGTCCGCAATGAAGGCAAAGCTTCCATCAGAGCGACCTGCGTTGATGATGTCTGCTGTAACAGGTGAGGGGAGTGATGCCCTACTCGCATTTATGGAAGATGAAATTGCAGATTCTGATGATCTGGTAGAGGTCGTTTTGCCCGTATCTGAATTGGCTAAGCTTTCTGTAGTGTATGATACGGCAATCGTACTAGAGCGTCGCGATAATGACGATGGATCTGTATCGCTTAAAATACGCGCAAAACCTGACGTGCGTCGGAATTTTCGCGAGTTTGTTATCGGAAAAGCTTTTTAGGTTTATCTATAGCCCGGCAGCCTTTGCTTTGATCCAAAGAGATTCCAGTTTCTCTAGCGAAGCATTTTCAACGGTTTCATTTATCGCAGCCAATTCAGTTTCTATAAATGCAAACCGCCTTTTGAATTTCAAATTTGTTTGCCTCAATGAGTTCTCTGGATCAATTTTTCTGTGGCGTGCTAAATTGGCAATTGAGAAAAGCAAATCACCGATTTCCTCAGCTTCGCCAGTTTTGTTGTTTGCATCAAGGGCTTCTTCAAATTCTGCAATCTCTTCTCTTATTTTTGTGATAACCGCACGCGGATCATTCCAATCAAAGCCTACTTGTCCGGCTTTCTTTTGAAGCTTCAAAGCTGCAGTCAATGCGGGCAGGGTGTTTGGAACATCATCCAGGATAGAATTGCCAACCTCTTTTGGCTTTAAGCCCAATGCTTTGCGACGTTCTTTTGCTTCTAGTTTTTCTTCTGCTTTAATGCGTTCCCACGTACCTTCTTCCATCCCTCGGGCAGAATATTCGCTGGCTGAAACATCTTCTGTGCCAAAGACATGCGGATGACGGCGGATCATTTTTGTGGTGATTGCATCCACCACATCATCATAGGTAAAATGGCCAGCCTCAGACGCTATTTGCGAGTGATACACAACCTGTAGCAATAAATCGCCTAGTTCCAATCGTAGGTCGTCCATGTCGTCACGCTCAATCGCGTCAGCGACTTCGTAGGCTTCCTCAATTGTATAAGGCGCTATTGACGCAAAATCCTGTTCAAGGTCCCAAGGGCAGCCAGTTTGAGGCGCTCGTAACGCTTTCATAATTTCGAGAAGACGTTTTGTCTCGCTGGATGGCATCATTGTGTTAATCCAAAACTCATTTTCAGCTTGAATACGCCTGAAACCCGCATAAAGTCGATACCTAACGTGTCACTGTGATTTGTTACGGTGACGGGGCAGGGAAGGAACACAGCATTATGCGTATGATTTTGGCAGGAGCGATTGGAGCGTCAATTGCACTTTTTCAAATTGCCAGCGCTGAAACAGCTTCAGCAAAAGTTTTGGTGAAAGAAAAAATCAGCTACTACAACGTAACAGGCAGTACGGGCAGACAGATATTTAAGAGCCTTCTCGACAACGGCCCGAAAGTAGGTCGTCGCAACGATCACGCGCTTGCTACTACCGAATATGAATACGACGTCAAGAATGTCGATATGGTCATTAAAAACGGTCGCTGTGTTCCGCGTAAACTCGATGTAGAGGTTCGCGTCAAATATACATATCCGCGATGGAAAGGTTCATCGAAAGCCAGCCGTCAAACTCTAAGAGCGTGGAAACAGTTCTCCAAATCCGTTGTATGGCATGAAAAGCAGCATGTAAGAATCGCGCTTGATTACGCCAAAGAGTATGAAAAAGCGCTTCTAAAAATGAAGCTGCGCACACGTAATGATTGTTCGAAGGCAAGCTTTGGTGCGGTTTGGAGAGCGACGCGTGCAGCCTTGAAACATAACCGTCGTCAGAAAAGTTTTGATCGTAAGGACTTACGTCCCGGCGGCCGTGGCTACGAAGCACAATTGAACTTGCTCAAAGCCGAGTAGAGGGGTCTTGCTACTCTGCTATAATTGCTGACGCTGCTAAACAGTTCGGCTTTGCATTGTGAAGATGAATGTATTCAATCTCTGCATTGTCAAAAGGGTGCTTTAGTAAATTCGATTCAAGCGAAGGTGGATCAAGCCATTGGCTGACCACAAGAGTCAAATTCAATGAACCCGCCTGAGTGAGACACTGGTACTCTTTGGATTTGACCTTTTCAGCCTCATCGAATGATCTAGTTGCGGACGAAAAGACCCTTTTTGGGTTTCGCTCTAATGTCCGCTTTCGAGATTTTGAAACGTGGCTACGATTAAAGTATCTCTCCAACACGCTTTTGCAGCATCGGAATAACATCGCCCTCAAACCAAGGGTTTTGTTTAAGCCAACGATTATTTCGTGGACTCGGGTGAGGCAGGATGAGTTGTTTGGGCCACACGTCTTTCCAGGACTTAACGGCATCAGTGACGGTGGCTTTTTCTAATTCGGGCAGATGCCAATCTATTGCATATCGCCCAATGATAAGAGTTAATTCTACTGAGAACAAAGTTTCCAAGATACGGTTGCGCCATTTAGGTGCGCACTCGCTCCGTGGAGGCAAGTCTCCTCCTTTAGCAGTGCCAGGAAAGCAGAAACCCATCGGCACAATCGCGACTTGTAGATTGTCGTAAAAAACATCACGATCAATCCCAAGCCATGATCGCAATCGATCACCAGATGGATCGTCAAAGGGTATGCCTTTTTCATGCGTGATGCGACCGGGTGCCTGACCGACGATTAAAAGTCTAGAGCTTGGGCTAAATTGAACTATTGGCCTAGGCCCGAGAGGCAAGCCTTGGCATTTTGCACAAGAGCGAATTTCTTTCAAAAGATCTTTAATGTTCTTAGAGTTCATCATCAAACAATATTAAATGCCTCGGGCTACAGAACAGTTGCAGCCCCAAGCATCCTTGTATGTGCCTTATGCGGCAACAGAATTTTCTTCAGGCTGGTGAAATCCAACCACAGTCAAAACAGTAAGACCAAGTACCATATAGTACCAGAACTCAATACCGGTGAAGCCCAAAGCCAGCGGCGCTATAACAAAGGCGATTCCGACAAGGCCATCGACGGCTAGGTGCAAACTGTAGGGCAACACCCGGATTACACCGAGATGGTGGTCAGTGAGCACCGTGAGAAGCAGCGCAGCCACGCCTGTAACGATGGACAACCAGAATGCCAGAACATTACCCTCACCGAGACCGAATAAGAATGGCATAGCCATCAGGCCCAATGCGACAGGATAATCGAGATAGGCGTGAATGGATTTGGTGATAAAGCGTGGGAACATGATATTCTCTTCCTTTTAATAGTTGTGCTGACTATCAGCGATGGAAGAAAAATATGGGGTAGTTATCGTTCTTGCTATGCGCATACGTTCCCGTTTATGTGCAGATCGTTCAAATTTCCGAATGAAGAGCAGTTGCGAACCTTTTGAAACCTGCAGGTGTCATGCCGGTCTCTTTTTTAAAAACACGAGCAAAGGCTGAATCGGAAGCGTAACCCGCGCCTTCCGCAG
>CAZEPF010000047.1:0-17782 GCA_964514045.1 uncultured Rhizobiaceae bacterium
AGCACAAACGCCACGGCGTTCAAACGGTTCAATCCAAGCCAGATACGCTCTAAAGGCCCAATTTTGTTTTGATTTAATTACTTGATAGAAGCGGCAAGCCCGGTGCAATTTCCTTGCTTTTGCCGTCAGAAGCTTTCTTCTTGATCTCGTCATTCTTACGTTCAAGTTGATTTGCTTCGTAGGATTTTTCACGCAACGCTTTGCGATGTTTGCCTTGAGAAACCCAAGTTAAAAAACTGCCGATTAAAATTCCTGCGATTAAGATCAGGAACATCAAAATAAATAGGGGCAGTTCTACTGAGAATGCAGGTGCTTCTACATTCATAGGGTCAAGACTGAGTGTCGTGGGCTGTCGGTTAGCGACAGACAGTAAAATTAAAAGTATGGCCAGTGGCACTAAAAGTAGCCAATTCAACAGTTTACGCATTGTTTTTCCTGTATCGTCTGTTTCATTCGATGAATGTAATCATGATCAACCCTAGGTCTGATCATCCAGCCAATTTAATGTGTTGTTGTAGTTTAGCGGTTTAGGCGCTCGCGGAGTTCTTTTCCTGTTTTGAAAAATGGAACCCACTTTTCGCCAACTTCAACCTGATCTCCTGTTTTAGGGTTTCTGGCCGTACGCGGTGGTCGGTTTTTTACTGAAAAAGCGCCAAACCCGCGTAATTCAACACGATTTCCTTGTGATAATGCTTCCGTGATCTCGCCCAAAATGGCATTCACAACATTTTCCACGTCACGGTGATAGAGGTGCGGATTTTTGTCAGCAATGATTTGAACAAGTTCAGATTTGATCATTGTTACAGGCCTTCGTGTTTTCTATTTTGAAGATTGCCAAATTGAGACCAAACCGTCAAGCAAGAGGCGTTCCTGAATTGTTTTACCCAGATCGCGTGCGTCTTGCGAGTGTAGGTCGATGCCAAAGAATTTTGCCACATAAACAAGGCCTGCCGGGTTTTGGAACAGCCCATCGCCCGGGCGTTTAGGCTTGTATTCAATGACCTTGAGGTCTTGTGAAATATCGCGTTCGCTCTCGAACCATTTTACAACCGTGTCTTCTCCGCCAATTGCATCAATCAGGCCATTATCCATGCCTTGTGAGCCGGTGTAGATACTGCCATCTGCAACACTTAGAATTTGAGATTGTGAAAAGTTTCTACGCTCGGCGACAATGCCTTTGAACCATTCGTACGAATCCTGAATGAGGCGATCAATCATGGCAACTGCTTCAGGACTTGTAGGTTCAAACGGGCTTGGAGCGGCTTTTAGTGGTGATGTTTTCACGGTGTTGACGTCGACGCCAATTTTTTTGAGTAACTCAGACGCATCCGCATATTGAAAAAGAACGCCGATCGAACCAACAATAGATGAACGGCGGGCGACTATGTGATCCGTCGCTGAGGCAATCATATATCCAGCCGATGCAGCAAGTGTTCCTACATTTGTTGCGGTTGGTTTTGTGTCTGCCAGTTCGCGAATGGCTTCATACATGGCTTCGCCACCAACCGTAGAGCCACCTGGAGAAGAAACATTGAGAATGACCGCTTTGATTTTGTCATTGTCTTTCACCTTGCCGATCAATTTTAGCATGGGTTCGTCATTGGTAATAACGCCGGTAATTTTAATGCGTGCAATATGGTCTGTACTTGCTGATGAAAATAGCGCCTGACGGGCGGCAAACATGATCATCCCCAGTAGGGTAAGTCCCAGAATGATAAACGTCATGATCCGCCAGAAACTTACTTTCTTTCGAAGCTGCCTGCGGTCGATAATTTCATCTGCGGTGATGGCCAAATCACTGGCTCCTATTTGTCTTAAACGTTTTCCAGAGATACCTTTATTCAGATCGAAGGTCCACGCTTTACGTGCAAAAATCGGTCAAAAGCCTATCAGCATTATGTTTTGTGCTAGGGTCCCGACCCTAGTGAGGTATGGTATGTTTCACTTAAACACGTTCTCTTCAATCAGTCCTTGAATCATGCCAGTGAATCGCTAGTTTTAATCTATGTTTGATATCATCCGAAATTTCCTTTCCGACCTAGACGAAGCAGAAGAGCCCGAGAAGGTTGTTCATGATCAAAAGCAGGTGGCCGAGGCGGCCCTCATGTACCATGTGATAGCAGTTGATGGCATTGTTAAAGAGGAAGAGCGCAAACGGCTCGCTGAAGTTTTATCCGGTCAATTTGGTCTGGATGGCGATGACACAAAATCGCTGGCAACCGAGGCGCGTGTTGCAGAAAACGAAGCAATTGATCTTTATCAGTTTACCAGCATTCTAAAACGCGCTCTTACGCAGGAAGAGCGTAATGCAATTATCGAGAACCTATGGGAAATGGTGTTTGCCGATGGTGAGTTGCATGAGCTTGAAGACAATGTCGTTTGGCGTGTTGCAGAATTGCTTGGCGTTGATTCTCGCGAACGTGTTTTACTCAAACAAAAAGTATGGCGTCGCCGTGAAGAAGAGCAGGGGTCATAGTGGGAGTTTTTTCGAAATATAATGGCAAGCCACGCATTCTTACTGTTATGCACCAAGAGGCATCATCGCCTGGCCGGGTGGGCATGATGCTTGAAGAAATGGGTTACCACCTTGTCGCCTGCCGACCTCCTTTAGGGGATGAACTTCCTGAAACGCTCGAAGACTATGCAGGCGCGGTTGTGTTTGGTGGACCAATGAGCGCTAATGACCCCGATGAATACGTAAAACGCGAGATCGACTGGATTGAAGTACCCCTTAAAGAAAACAAGCCGTTTTTTGGGATTTGCTTAGGCGCTCAAATGATGAGCAAACACCTTGGTGGAGAAGTCACCGGACATCCGGAAAATTTTGCGGAAATTGGGTATTATCCTATTCGCCCTACCAATGAAGGTGCTGCCATGATGGATTGGCCTGAGCAGGTATATCAATGGCACCGAGAGGGGTTTTCAGTACCTGCGGATGCAACGCTTCTGGCAACTGGTGATGAATACCAAAACCAAGCCTATCGGTATGGCGACAATGCTTTTGGTGTGCAGTTTCATTCCGAAGTAACCACTTGGATGATGAATCGCTGGACCATAAAAGCTGCCCATCGTTTGACGCTGCCGGGCGCACAAGCGCGCAATGAGCAGTTTGAGGCAAGGCCGATATATGACCCTGCCGTAAGAAAATGGCTTGTAGATTTTCTCGATCAGTGGATCGGGCCAGCAAACTCTCAGCCAAACAAACATGCTTGATTTGTCATAAGATCAAGGCCAAAAGTAATTCTAGGGCACTGCCTTAACAGACACTAACGAACCGAGTGAATTTTATGAACGCTGTTATTTTTCTGATCTATCAAGTGCTGAATTTTTATTGGTGGATCGTCATTTTGTCGGTCATATTTTCCTGGCTGTTTGCATTTAATGTGATCAACAGTTCCAACCAGTTCGTTAATATGGTTGCGCAGTTCCTCTATAATATGACAGAGCCAGTTTATAGCCGTATCAGGCGGTTCTTGCCCAATCTGGGTGGAATTGATCTCTCACCGATTATCGTACTCTTCGCCATCATGTTCCTGCAATATTTGTTGATCCATGACATTGCGCCGATGTTGACCTAAGGCTTTCCATGAAGCGTATTCTGCCACTTGCTGTTGCTGTTCTTTTGGGTGGTCATGCATGGGCTGGAGAAAGTGCTTACACAAAGCTTGATCTTGATAAGGACTGCGTTTTTCATTCAAGCTATGAGCAGGGCGGCAGTGCTTACTGCCAGGGGTATAAAGGGTATCCGGTCCATTTTTCCGAAGGCGATTTGCGCCAAATGGTTCGCTTTGGGCACCTGGCGAAGTTGGAAGGCCAATGGGAAAGTTTTGGTAATTTCAATCGGATCAATGATACGATTGAATGGCGTTTAAAGGATGCAAAACCTTACGCTGCTATTTTGCGATGGTTTCTGGAAGTGCCGGACGATCAGGGTAATTTTACACCACAATCAAACGGACAGGTTTTGGTTGTTTCGACCGTCGCCAGTCATGAAAATCCCACATCATGCGTTGTTGGGTATGTGGATGCCAAAGCCAACAAAAATGCAAATGATCTTGCCCGCGAGATTGCAGATACGCTTGCACCGCAATTTCGCTGTGGATCCGACACGCCGCGCTTTTCTGGCGTGCCCGGTAAATTCTCGGACACGGCCTCTAGTTCATTTGAATAGCAATATTGGTAGACCGCCGCTTTTTATCCAGCGATGGTCTAATTTTTCTAGCGATTATTACTCTGCAAGCGCTTTAATCTCTGCAAGCGCTTTAATCTCTGCAAGAATGGCATCGCCCATTTCAGATGTTGAGATTTTTTCATCTCCGTTTGATGCGATATCACCTGTGCGCTTACCTTGGTCCAAAACATTTGCAATGGCTTTTTCTACCTGATCAGCCTCTGCGATCATGTTGAACGAGTAACGCAACATCATTGCAAATGACGCGATCATCGCAATCGGGTTTGCAATACCTTGGCCAGCAATATCAGGTGCGGACCCATGTACAGGTTCATACATTGCTTTGCGGGCGCCCGTAACAGAATCAGGTGCGCCAAGCGACGCTGATGGCAACATGCCAAGCGAGCCGGTTAGCATCGCAGCAACGTCAGACAACATATCGCCGAACAGATTGTCAGTAACGATCACGTCAAACTGTTTTGGCCAACGCACAAGCTGCATTCCGCCAGCATCTGCCAGCATATGTGATAGTTCGACATCTTGGTATTTTGCTTGATGTGTTGCTGAAACAACTTCGTTCCACAACACGCCGGATTTCATCACATTGCGTTTTTCCATTGAGCACACTTGATTTCCACGCGTGCGTGCCAGTTCAAAAGCAACGCCGGAAATTCGTTCGATCTCGAACGTGTCATAGACTTGCGTATCAACTGCGCGTTTCTGTCCATTACCAAGATCGGTAATTTCTTTTGGTTCGCCAAAATATACGCCGCCTGTCAGCTCGCGCACGATAAGAATGTCCAGTCCTTCGATGACCTCTTTGCGCAGCGATGATGAATCCGCAAGGGCAGGATAACAGATCGCAGGGCGCAGATTGGCAAAGAGTTCCATCTCCTTGCGCAGTCGCAACAGGCCAGCTTCCGGTCTCGCATCATAGGGAACGTCATCCCATTTTGGTCCGCCAACGGCACCAAACAGAACTGCATCTGCTGCCAGTGCTTTTTGCATGTCGGTGTCAGAAATTGCGGCACCATGCGCGTCATAGGCGGCTCCACCCACCAGGCCTTCTTCAACCTCAAAGCCGGAGTTTAGAGTATCATTCATCCAGCTGATGATTTTAGTGACCTCATTGGTTGCTTCCGGACCAATTCCGTCGCCGGGTAGAAGAAATATTTTGCGAGATGCCATGTCTTATCTTTCTGGGATTATCAGTAGAAGAGTGACCGCCGTTTACAGCAGTTGTACATTATTGAATATGAATTTAAGCCCAAGGGCGCGCGTCAGCGTTTTTGGCTTCGAATGCAGAAATGTCGTCAGACTTTTCCAGCGTTTCGCCGATGTCATCAATGCCGTTTAACAAACGGTGTTTGCGGGCTGCATCAATCTCGAACGTAATAGTGCCGCCATCGGGACCTTTGATGGTCTGGCTTTCCAAATCCACAGATAGGGTAGAATTTGCGCCGCGTTCAGCATCATCCATCAGCTGGTCCAGTTCTTCTTGGCTGACTGTGATTGGCAAAATCCCGTTTTTGAAGCAGTTATTATAGAAAATATCTGCAAAGCTTGTTGAGATGACACAGCGAATGCCAAAATCCAGCAATGCCCAAGGTGCATGTTCGCGCGATGATCCGCATCCGAAATTATCGCCTGCGACTAAAATCTGTGCGTCCGAATAGGCTGATTTATTCAACACAAATTCCGGATTGTCTGAGCCGTCTTCCGCGTATCGCATTTCTGCGAACAGGCCGGAACCTAATCCGGTGCGCTTGATGGTTTTCAGATAATCTTTCGGGATTATCATGTCGGTATCGACGTTGATAATCGGCAGAGGTGCTGCCACCGCTGTCAGGGTGTCAAACTTTTCCATTGTATCGGGTTCCTTAGGCTTATGTCCGATTGGTTAGCCAATAATCGTGGGTAAGACAAGATGTTCTCTCTCATGTCAGTGCTGTCTTGGTTATGCCTGCGGATTCCTGCGCTCCAGAGATAAAACCTGAGTGCAGTTTGTAAGTGCCCTTGACGTTCTATTTTTGTACCCCTCTTAGTATTGAATGATATTTAATTTTGGCTCTATCAACCTTGATCACGTTTATCGTGTGCCACATTTGCCTCATCCTATGGAGACATTGTCAGCCTATGGATATGACGTTTTCTTGGGCGGCAAGGGTATCAATCAGACGATTGCAATTCATAATTCAGGCGGGGACGTACAACACATTGGCGCGGTAGGGCCGGATGGAAGTTCTGCCGTCAGCCGTATTGAGGCAATGGGGATTAGTACCTCACGCATTAAACGGGTGAATGTCCCCACGGGTCAGGCGATTATCTTTGTCGATGATCAGGGCGAGAATTCTATTGTGCTGACGGCTGGTGCCAATCATGAACTTTGCATCGAGCAATTGGATGAGGTGTTTTCTCATGCTACGCCGTCTGATTGGGTTTTACTGCAAAACGAAACCAATCTGGCGCGAGAGATTGTGCAACGAGCCAAGGAAAAAGGCTGTCAGGTTGCCTATAGTGCGGCCCCCTTTGTGGCTGAAACGGCGATGAGCATCTTGCCCAAGACAGACCTTCTGATCGTCAATAAATTCGAGGCCGAGTCACTGGCCGAAAACTTAGGCGTGGAGATTGATCGTATTCCTGTGCCGATGTTGCTGGTGACATTGGGTGATGAGGGTGCGTTTTTCAGGGATGCAAAAGGCATCCAACATCAAGACGCGTTCAAGGTTGAAGTTATGGATACAACAGGGGCAGGCGATACGTTTTTAGGAAGTTTTCTGGCCAGTTTTGCCAAGGGCGAATATCCACTTGTTTCAATGCGGTATGCTTTGGCTGCCAGTGCAATACAAGTCACCCGGAATGGCGCTGCAATCGCTATTCCTACCCATGATGAGGTAATGGTATTTTTAGATGAGCGCGGCGGGTAGGGTGAGTTTTGGGATAGTACGGTTTCTAAGCCTGACCCAATTGGTGCCGATTTAAGGAGTTTTATTTATGAATGTAGCGAGACTTTTGGGTGTTTTGTGTAGTATTTTTTTTGTGATGCTTACCGTCGAAGTCAATGCTTGTGAAGGATCGCCTAATATTTTACTCTCAGATGTCGGCACGCACAAGACAATATTGGCGAAGTCTCGACATGACTATTTAATGTCTGAAGCCACATTATTCAGCGCCCAAGACACAGCCACACGGTGTAACGTAAAAATACGATTCATCACCAAGGCGAATGGTTATTCGCAGCAAGGGTTTTCAATTGGGAGAAATGGGTTAAATTATAGTATCAGTTCGTCGTCATCCTTAGGACATCTATATGGATTTTACGAAGTTTTGGACGATTTGGGCTATATTTTTTCCAGTACCAAACAGGTTATTAAACCGACATCAACTTTGCCCCGAAGTTTAGACGGAATCAGTACGAAAATCGAACCCGCGATTGCCACAAGGGGATTGTGGAGCTGGGGTGAGAAGTTGGATCGTCAGAGTTTGATTTGGGCAGGTCGAAATCGTTTCAATTTATTAGGTGGCAGGTTTCAAGACAACGATAGACTCAGATCAATATTTGGTATGCGTAGTTGGGGCGGTGGGCACTATCCTTTTTGGCAATTTATAATTGCGGGTCGAGACATCGATGGCACTTACTTCCAGGAAAGATATCCCGAATGGTTTAGCGATCGTCAAAAAGCCAAATGGCAAAATAGTGGGGAGGCTGGAATACAGTCTACTGATACATACATTGACCTTTGTTATGGCGAGCCTGAGCTTGTAAAGCGATTTGCGAATATTCTATCCAAAGAGTTGTTGAGGGGCATTTATAAGGATGTTGATGTTCTAAATATCTGGCCTAGTGATCGTGCCTCATTTATTCGTCAAAAAGGTTGCCGTCCAGCGCCAAACGCCAAGACTGATGTAGATGATCTGGTTTATTTCTATCGCGAACTGGTTGGATATCTGCAAAAAAATTCAGAGCTAATATCTTCAAAGCGCCATGTGGTTATTGCAGGTATAGGATATTATGGAACTTACGATCTATCGAAGAGTGAGCTGACACTCCCGAAGAGTGATGATCTAGTTGAATATACACATTTTTTCTACAACAACGTTCGTAGTTATAATAGCCACCTCTTTGATTCGAACTCAGGATCAAATAGACGGCTGATGACAAAGCTTCTTGAAACCAAAACCCGACATAAATTATCTCACTTTGGTGCTGTGGAGTATTATAATTATTCAATTTATAGAGGAATGGTTTCACCTCATACGAAGCAAATTAGAACTAATATTACTCAGTTGAAGAAGCGGGGTTTGAACAAATGGGCATATATGCATATGGGGTGGCCCGCCTCACCCTTTCATGCTGCGTTAGATTATAATCTTTCTCGTGTTCTATTTAGTGACGAAAATCCTGAACGTAGTTTGAAGAGGTTTGCATCTAGTTTTACTGGGCAATCAAACGCTTCGCAATATTTTGACGCCTATGAGCTAGCAATAGAGGAAATTGCTGAGTTTATTGGGCCTGAAACGTCACTTTATTTAGTGACGATGTCGGACCGCTTCTGGGCTACATCTCCATTTGATAAAGGTACCAAAAAGAAGTTATTGCAGGTTTTGCTTGGCGGTGGGAAAATTGAATTGCCGCCTCAACGTTTGCCGAATTGGGGAAGTGTGACCTATGAAGGTCGTGGCCTATCTCATTCTCTGTCTGATTTGAATAAATTACAAGCAAAGTTACAGAACAAAGTTCACTTACAAACCTTGTATAAAGAAGTTAGAAGAACGTGGCTTTTGCTTTCGATGATTGCAGATTTAGCACAACAACGACTTGCTATTTTCAATCAAGATTTAGATCAATGTATGAAATTTTCTGAGAACTATTTAACAAGAACATTAGAACTGAAAGATATTCAGTTTCCGAAAACTCTTTCAGAGGTTTTTGATAAGAGAAAAACCATTTCACAATTGTTAGCAATCTATGAAAACCATGTTAAGGACTCCTGCTATTTCAGCGATAAAAAATAATTTTATTGCAGAATACTTACCACCAATTAAGGCATTTAACGAAAATAAAGTGCTGTGGAGCTTCGTGGGCAAAGTTCGTGTTTACGTATTGGCGATCCCGATGTTCTTTATTCCGTTAAGTTAATTCACAGCAATTTAAAATATAGTAACAGGGCAATGTGTAGCCCCTTCCTGATGCAGTTTTCACTCAGGTCCATCCTCGGCCGATGCGGAATTTGATCAGTCCGAAGATTATGGAGCTTCGTCTTAAGCCCCTATATCTGCGCGGTAGCAGCTGCTTGAAAAGTCTGAAAACTTTTTGGGTCGGGTTTTTGGGAATGATGAACTAGAACCGGAAAGGGACGCGATGAGCACATTGCTGTTGTGGGCATCTTATATCAAAAGCAAATTGGCTCGTTTGTATGTTGCCGTTATGGTGATAGAGACATGAACTTTTTGTGGTTTTTTGGCGTGAGTGTTATGCAACTATGAGTTTCTTTCGAGATTTTCTACCTTACTTTTTTCGCGCCATAACAAACATTGAATTGGCTGCAGAGAGCCGTCCATTGAAATAGTGTTTGAAAAAGGACTGACGCGAAGGCAAAAAGATTTTTGCAAACTCCATAGCCATACGCTTTGGAGTGAATGGGACACTCGGAAATTTCTCTACTTGCGTAATTTCAAATCCGTTTTTGGTTAGAATTTCTTCAAGCACTTTTTGTGGCACGAATGTAAGATGATCTGGCAATCCTGCAGGTGTCAAAATATTGCTAGCATCGATACCTGTCGCATCTCCTGTTTGAATAATGACGCTGCCACCCGTTTTCACAAGGCCACAAAAATCCTTGAGGAATTCAACTGGATTGCTCAAGTGGGAATATACATTCAGCAGTGAAACATAGTCATATTGTTTGTCATGTTTTTCCATGTCGAAAAACGTAACATCCCATCCCAATTTATTTGCCATATTTTGTTTAGTGATGTTTGGTTCGGAGCCTTTGAGTACCAGCTTAGAATTGCTGACACGATCGAGCGTCTCTAGAAACTCGCCATATCCGCAACCAATATCCATCCAAACGCTGCCTTGTTTGAAACCGTTTGGAAAAAGCTTGTTAATTACATGTTCGTAAAATTTATCAGCTCTTGGATTATATCTCACATTAACATGAAGTTGCTGTTCGCCTTCATGAATGCCGGAACGGGTCGATTCATTTATTGTTGTCTCACTGGGCCTATCGCTGCAATAAATAACTCCACACTCATCGCATTTAACAAGATTGAACCCATTTTCCCGCAATACGTGTGATCGATTTTTACCTTCGCAATAGTAACAGTGGTGAATAGTAATGGGCTGAATGGTTTTCATGAAATTTTCTACGCTCTGGTTTTATATTGTACATATTTGACGCACAAATATTAGTTGCTGGGCAGCAAACATAAGAACCGTTAGCCTGTCTTTATAGCTCTAGCTGTTTGCTTGTCCAGTATTATGTCGAGCAGAAAGGAGCTGTCGGTTTATACGCGTTGAATACAAGGACAAGGGCTATCTAATTATTTAGCGTTTGATCATTGAGGTCTGCTCAGGGGCCCTCAGCGGCCATTTGGAGCGTAGTGATTATAGTCCAGTGGGTAGGGTGAGTTTTGGGATAGTACAGTTTCTAAGCCTGACCTGAATAGGTCAGTGTTTTGGTGTCGGTCGACAGAAAAACCTCGAACACTGATGTTAAACTGGCAACGGCGAGCGAAGAGCGAGCCGGGCATTTGCCCGCCCCGTCGGAGCAGCGAGTAAAACGAGCTTGCGTGAGATTAAGTGAATCCGAACGCATTTCGCTACGCTAATTCCGAAATGGTGCCCCCCGCCGGAATCGAACCGGCACTTCCGAAGAAACGGGATTTTGAATCCCGCGCGTCTACCAATTCCGCCAGAGGGGCTTGTGGAAACAGCGGCGACTATAGTCGTGGCGGGGGCGTGGTCAATACAATTATCGCGCTTGGCGACTAATTTTCTTTACTAGGGCCTTTCAACGCGCCAAATAGGTCAACATTATTCGCAGTGGAAGCCATCATGATTCGAAAACTCTATGATTGGGTGTTTGAACTTGCCAGACACAAGCGCGCCACATGGGTGCTGTCAGGTGTTTCATTTATTGAAAGCTCGGTTTTTCCAATCCCGCCTGATGTGTTGCTTATCCCGATGGTGCTGGCAAAGCGGCATAAGTGGGTTTTCTATGCCCTGATTTGCACCATTGGCTCCGTGTTGGGCGCATTCTTGGGATATTTCATTGGGGCGTTTTTGTATGAGGCTATCGGCGAACCTGTGCTTAGGTTTTACGGCAAGGCAGATTCGTTCGAGCAGGTTAGCGAGTGGTATAATACGTGGGGCGGTTGGGGCGTGCTATTTGCTGCGGTGACGCCGTTTCCCTATAAGGTGCTGACGATTTTCTCTGGTGCCACGGGGCTAAATCTCGTGACGTTTGCAATTGTCAGCGTGATCGGGCGCGGATTGCGTTTCTTTCTGGTTTCGGCCCTTTTGTATTGGTTTGGTGAGCCGGTCAGAGAGTTTATCGAAAAACGTCTTGGCTTGATGTTTACGCTGGGTATGGTTCTGTTAATCGGTGGCTTTGCAGCTGTGAAGTTTGTGTTTTAATGATCTCAACTCCTGTTCCCCCATCCCACCTGAAATTTTATCTTTTGGTGCTGGCAGGCATGTGTGCGGTGATTTTGGCGGCATTGGCGTTTGAGCATATTGGTGGTTATCAACCGTGCAAATTATGTTTGCAACAACGCGAGCCCTGGTATCTTGGCATTCCGGTAATGGCATTGGCGTGTGTATCCGCATTCGCTAAATGGCCCCCTATGATGAGCCGCGGGCTGTTGATCATTGTAGGATTGATCCTGCTTTATTCTCTCACTCTGGGCATCCATCATTCTGGTGTTGAATGGGGGTTGTGGGAAGGCCCTGGCGATTGTGGTGCGGTTGAAGGCGGGATTGCGTCTGATTCAGGTAATTTTCTTCAGCAGTTGGAAACCTCCGTTGCACCATCGTGCACGGATGCGGCCTTGCGTGTGCTGGGGTTGTCATTTGCCGGGTGGAACGCGCTTGCAAGTCTTATCCTGGCGTTTCTTGCGATCTCTACGGCCCTGCGCAAATAGTTTTCTACTTTTACCGAAACGCCACGTAACTTCGTTTAGAGGACGAAAGCGCCTTGCTTGATATGTCATCTATTGGCTTGGCAGATTGGCGATGGCGTCGCCGGGAAATATTTCCTGCCCTTTAACATCCTGAACGCCGGGACTTTCAATCGGGAGATTGGAGGCCCACCTCCGCTCCCGCTAGAGTTGGAGGTCGAAATGACACAAACATCTAAAATCAATACTGCTGATGCCTCAATTGTGAGGCCGGATTTCTTTGCATTTCATAATGGCGAAAAGGCTCCGCTGCCGTTTAGCAGAGCGGAATATGATCGCCGCCTAGCCGGTGTTCGCGCGATCATGGCTGATCAGGGAATTGACGCGGTTCTTGTTACCTCTATGCACGGGGTTGCGTATTATTCAGGGTTTTTATACTGCGCGTTTGGGCGCCCCTACGCCAATGTTATCACGCAAGACAGATCAGTGACAGTTTCCGCTAATATTGATGGTAGCCAGCCTTGGCGCAGATCAGCAGATGAAAATATTGTCTACACTGATTGGCGTCGTGATAATTACTGGCGTGCTATTAAAGACATTGTAGGACCAGCAAAGCGCATCGGCATTGAGGGGGATCATCTCACGCTTGCTCAAAGTGCCAAACTGGTTGATTTCTTGGATGCAGAAACTGTTGATATTGCCGGATTAACGATGCAGCAGCGCATGGTTAAATCCGCAGAAGAAATTGCTCTTATTCGTGAAGGTGCGCGGATTGCCGATATTGGCGGTGAAGCTATTCGTGATGCGATCCGTGTTGGTGTGCGTGAGATAGATGTTGCCATGGCCGGACGTAATGCAATGGAAACAGAGATTGCACGTTCGCATCCCGATAGCGAGATACGCGATAACTGGGTCTGGTTCCAATCCGGCATCAACACAGATGGTGCGCATAATCCGGTCACTACCCGACAATTGCAGGCCGGCGATATTTTAAGTCTCAATACGTTCCCGATGATCTCTGCATATTATACAGCATTAGAACGCACTTTATTTGTGGGTGAGCCGGATGCAGCATCGCTTAAAATCTGGGAAGCCAATATTGGTGCGCACGAGCTTGGTCTTTCGTTGATCAAAGAGGGTGCTACTTGCTCTGGCATTTGTGCCGAGATCAATTCGTATTTTGCGCAGCGTGATTTGCTTCAATATCGCAGTTTTGGATATGGGCATTCGTTTGGTGTGTTGTCGCATTATTATGGGCGCGAAGCAGGTCTTGAGCTGCGCGAAGACATTGATACCGAACTTACTGCTGGCATGGTGGTGTCGATGGAGCCGATGTTAACCCTGCCTGAAACAATGGCTGGTGCAGGTGGATACCGTGAACATGATATTGTGGTGCTTAGTGACAACGGACCTGAGAATATTACAGGATTTCCCTATGGGCCTGAGCATAATATTATTTCAGCCTAAATTTTAAAAACCCTGCCGGATATAAATCTGGCAGGGTTTGATTTGATTTGATTTTCTTGCTTGGTTTTTATGGTTCGAGTTCTGCATCCCAATAGAGAAAGTCCATCCAGCTTTCATGCAGGTGGTTGGGTGGAAATTTCCGGCCATTGCGATGTAGGTCTTCTACATGCGGAACAAAGGGTTTTTGTCGTGGGATCATGCCTGCTTCTTTTGGCATTTTATTGCCTTTTCGCACATTACACGGGCTACACGCCGCGCAGACATTGGTCCATGAGGTGATGCCACCTTTGGAACGTGGAATGACGTGGTCAAAGGTCAGGTCACCGCTCTGGCCACAATATTGGCACTCGAATTTGTCTCGCAGAAACACATTGAAGCGGGTAAACGCAGGGGTTGATGAGGGTCTGATGTAATTTTTCAGGCAGACCACGCTTGGTAGCGGCATGGCGAAAGACGGGCTGGAAACCTCGAAGTCGTATTCCGCAACGATGTTCACGCGATCCAAAAACACTGCTTTAATTGCGTCCTGCCAGGACCATAAAGACAGTGGATAATAACTCAAAGGCCTGTAGTCAGCATTTAGTACCAGGGCCGGATGTGCGTCCGGCGTTGTCATTAGCGTCAAAATCCCCTCCAATCTTCGAATCGGCAAAGGGTTTTGTCTGCTAATATGCAGTTCTTTATTATAGTGCTGTGACAAGTGTAACTATTTAACTTGAAAGCGTTATTTCCCTTTACCAATTGCGATGTTTCCAACGCATTATTTTATCCGGTGGATCATCCACCCTTCACGTGAGCATAATAGGTCCAAAAAATGTTGGCGGCTATCCCTCTATAAGGGGTCCATTCGGTCGCAATTTCACGGGTTTTGGCTTCATCTGGGCGTGTTTCCAGTTTTTGAGCTAATTTAATGGCTTCCTGCAGTGCTAAATCACCTGCCGGAAATATATCCGGATGACCCACGCACATCAGCAGATAGACCTCAGCTGTCCAAGGTCCGATGCCTTTATAGGCTGTGATGGTTTTAACAGCATCTTCCGCGGGTTGTTTGGAGAGCTCTACGAGATCAAGTTCGCCGTATATAATTGCAGTTGCCAGACCCTTTAGTGTGGCCTGTTTGGCGCGGGTAAGACCTGCCTTAATCCACGCTTCTTCGCCTGCTTCCAGAAAATTATTAGGACCAATGTCACCAATTGCGTGTTTCAATCGCATATGGACGGCTTCGGCGGAGGTTGTGGAAACCTGTTGAGCGATTACGATTTTCACCAATCCGGCAAATCCTGGCGGATGCAGCTTGGGCGTTATTTTCTCAAGTTGCGAGGTGATTTGGTGAAGTTCAGGCGAGTCACTCAGTAAGGCTTTCAAAGCCTCATCAAAATCATCCTGATTTCTGATCGGTTTCATTCGACTTGGCATTCCTCATGTTTGTGATACAGCACTTCATACGTCTTGTTCGTTGGAGTTTCGTATCAAGTGACTTTTACATGGCCTGCAAATGCGCAGGAATTCCTTATACAACTTGTACCAAGTATCACGGTGTTGCTTGGTCTGGCGTTTTTTTTGGCTCCTGCACGTCTGTTAAATTATATGGGGCTTCGAAATCTTCCCGACAGGCCTGAGGCGATTGGTGAAGGGCGTTCTAGTTTTGCAGGTATTTTACTGGCGGTCGGGTTAAGCTGTCTTTTATTGCAAGAACCGATTGCCATGCAGCCCGGATTAAACTTTGTTTTGGCACTTGGTTGGTCGATTGCTGCATTTGGCCGCATATTACAGATGGTGCTCGATGGTGGCTGGCGTAAACGTATTAAAGTGCGGTTTTTGCTGGCACTGCTCATGGCGGGTATTGCCTGGTCAACCGCAGATGTTCCGCAGTTCTTATGTGCCAACCCGTTTTCGCCTCAATGCCAGATGCCGCAAACAATGTTGCACTGGGTCACGGTTTTGCTGGCGCTTTTGACGCTGGTTTTAGGATTGATAGCGTTACTCCTGCCTGACTTGGCATTAAAGATCATGCGTTTAGAGCCTCGAATGCGTCATCCGTTCGGGCGCGGGGAGCCGCGTGGGACACTGGCTGGTTTTCATATTGCACTGGGATTGAGTGTATTGTTAACACCGCAACCGCCGGATTTTGTGGTGATTATGCTGGGTGCTTCGTGGCTTCTTACAGGGGTTGGCCGGTTGGTTTCGATGGTCTTTGATAGGGGTCTTACCGCATATAATAGTATCGGCATTATCTTCGAAATTGGGGTAGGGTGTCTCCTGTTGGGGTTATTATTGCGATTTATCTAGTTCTTTTGGCGGATGCGACAAAGGAATCCATCATATTTTCGCAGGCTAACTTGCAGGATAATAAAGCGTATGCTACGGCATCGGCGTTTTCAAAGATTGCTTCCTCGCATCTTTGGAATTTCAAAAACATATATGTTCAATTTCATGGCTTATCGCCAACTCATTTGTAGTGGTAGATATGCCAACAGTCTGGCAGAAAAGAACCATCATTGGCTAATTCCGAATCCATACCTTCCGGAGTGACTGCGAGATATGCGTCTGCATTGTTTGATCTCGCGTTGTCGGAAAAGAAAATTCCTGCTGTTGAGAAAGACCTTAAACGTTTTGATGATCTGCTAAATGGTAGCGATGATCTAAAGCGCCTTGTGGTTTCTCCAGTATTTTCAGCAGACGATCAGTTCAAAGCAGTTGACGCTGTTCTGACCAAAGCAAAAATTTCCGGCCTTGTTGGGAATTTTGTTCGCGTGGTCGCAAAGAACCGTCGCTTGTTTGCAATGCAGGACATGTTGTCTGCATATCGCAGGCTGGTCGCTCACCATAAAGGCGAAGTTACGGCAGACGTAACGATTGCCAAGGCATTGTCTGCCGCTCAGACAAAAGATTTGAAAGCTGCACTTAAAAGTGTAGTTGGAAAAGAGGTTGCACTAAACGCAACTGTAGACCCGTCGATACTCGGCGGAATGATCGTGAAAGTTGGGTCGAGGCAAATTGATACCTCACTCAAGACCCGCCTTTCGTCACTAAAGCTTGCACTCAAAGAGGTCGGCTAACATGGATATTCGTGCAGCGGAAGTTTCCGCAATTCTTAAAGATCAGATCAAAAATTTCGGCAAAGAGGCAGAAGTCTCCGAAGTCGGCCAAGTGCTTTCCGTCGGTGATGGTATTGCGCGTGTTTATGGTTTGGATAACGTTCAGGCTGGTGAGCTTGTTGAGTTTCCGGGCGGCATCGCCGGAATGGCCTTGAACCTTGAAACAGACAATGTTGGTGTTGTTCTCTTTGGAGACGACCGTGGCATTAAAGAAGGCGATACTGTAAAACGTACCGGTTCAATCGTTGACGTTCCTGTCGGCCCTGAGCTTCTTGGTCGTGTGGTAGATGCTTTGGGTAACCCGATTGACGGTAAAGGCCCTATCAAAGCAAAGAAGCGCGCTCGTGTTGACGTGAAAGCGCCCGGCATCATGCCTCGTAAATCTGTGCATGAGCCGATGTCTACCGGTCTAAAAGCGATTGACGCTTTGATCCCAGTGGGCCGTGGCCAGCGCGAACTTGTTATTGGTGACCGCCAAACCGGTAAAACAGCTATCATTCTTGATACGTTCTTGAACCAGAAGCCAGCACATGATGAAAAGCGTGAAAACGATAAGCTTTATTGTGTTTACGTTGCGGTTGGTCAGAAGCGTTCGACTGTTGCCCAGTTTGTTAAAGTGCTCGAAGAGCGCGGCGCACTAGAATATTCCATCATTATTGCAGCTACGGCGTCTGATCCTGCTCCTATGCAGTTCCTTGCGCCATTTGCTGGTTGTGCGATGGGTGAATACTTCCGTGATAACGGAATGCACGCATTAATCGGCTATGACGATCTGTCCAAACAGGCGGTTGCCTATCGTCAGATGTCACTTCTTCTTCGTCGCCCTCCGGGTCGTGAAGCGTATCCGGGTGATGTTTTCTATCTTCACTCCCGTTTGCTTGAGCGTTCTGCTAAAATGAACGACGACAATGGTGCGGGTTCT
>CAZEPF010000048.1:0-5565 GCA_964514045.1 uncultured Rhizobiaceae bacterium
TGAAATCAAAAATCCAACCCATCAAATCGATGCAATCCAAGACAGAAACGCTCTAAGCAGCTTGCTCAGGCGGTTCAATCAAACCGGCTTCCAGCAGCTTATGGATCATAATCTCACGATTAAAAGGCTTCATAAGAAACCCATCAACACCAAGACGCTTTGCCTTAGTCATTTCAGGGATAATAATTTCACTGGTACAGAAGAAAACCTTGCACTCGTTTGTGCCGGGAACGCGATTGAACTCTTCTAAAAACTCAAGACCGCTCATGCCGCCTAAGTCCCAATCGACCAGTACAACTTCTGGCACTTGATTACGAACTGACTCCAAACCTTGAAATCCGTCTCCTGCTTCAACAACAGAAAAGCCAAGATCGCCAAGAATTCTATCCGCCACCTTACGAATTACAGGTGAGTCATCAACGACAAGAAAAAGTTTCATATTCCCATTCCAGCTTTGGTTCAGAGTTCAATTTATCGTGCCCCACTTAAGGAGAACCTAATTTTGACCCCACGATTTTGGGCATAAACAAAAAAACCATGGCTATTTGCGAGCCATGGTTAAGTGTTGGTAAATGAAACCGGGCTTTCACCCAAATGCTTATTCGGCGCCAAATACGACGCTCTCGCCTTCCAATCTCACAGAAACCGATAGGCCAGCAGTTTCAGCAAGTTGCAATGTGTAAATAGGCTGGATTGCATGGGCATCGATATTTTCTTCGAACTCGCCATTCAGCAAAGCAAGAAAGACAGGTGGCACCCGTGCGTTTGTGCCGGTACAGGTCACTTTGAATTTCAGATCACCATTCGGGTCATCTATTTCAGCCTTCACAATACCACCACGTGGGATGGCACCCAAGGCGACAAGCAGCATATTGAGCATGAATTTAACTTTGTTCTTGCCGATAATAGCGCGTTCACCATGCCATTCGAGATCAGTTTTCTTTTCATTATCAAAATAAGCGTTAGCAACAGTTTCAGCATCACCTGTATCAATATGCGCACCTGCTGAACCTGCAGCACCAAACGCCAGACGCGCAAACTGCAATCGTGCAGATGCGTTCTTTGCAGAAGTTCGGATAAGGTCCATCGCGATTTCTGAGGTATCTGCATCAGCACCTTCGTCAAGCAATTCAATACCGTTTGCAATCGCACCTACCGGCGAAATTACATCATGGCAAACCCGAGAGCACAATAATGCAGCAAGGTCCATTCCAGCGAGTTCTGGCAGCTTAGGCATTCAATTCCCCATTCTCTGTCAACGTCGTTATGACTACGAATCAATAATGCCAAAACAATAGCCGAGATTGGCGATTACGGTTACCCTATCGACTGCAATTATCAAACGATTAGAATTTGCCCGAAAATAGTCATATTTGATTCACCTTTCAGAAAAGGTTTTCCTTAATACTTAGTGTCGAAGACACGCTGGGTCAGGCTTTTGAGCCTAGAACCAAAAACATAAAGGAAACTACTCCCATGAGAACCACAAGCGCACGCGCTGCCTTGCCAGTTTCATTCTTTCACACCATTTTCGCGACAATGTTTCTGGTCGCCGCATTGGTATCGACTGTTAATCAGGCAAAGGCCCAGAGCAGCGAGTATTACAGCAGCCAAGAGGTTGTAAATGCAGGCCATAAGTTTTTTGGTGCAACATCAGGCAATCTTGCAGCAGCATTTGAACGTGCATTTGCAAAATACGGCCTGCCAAACGGATACATTCTGGGTGAAGAAGCAAGTGGCGCCTTCATTGGCGGCCTGCGCTATGGCGAAGGCAAGCTGTTCACAAAGAACGCAGGTGACCACAAAGTATTCTGGCAGGGTCCATCAATCGGCTGGGATTATGGTGGGGATGGAAACCGTAGCATGATGTTGGTGTACAATCTGCCAAATGTAGACACGCTCTATCATCGTTATCTTGGGGTGACAGGCTCAGCCTATCTTGTTGGTGGCGTGGGTGTAACAGCCCTGACCAGAAAAGGTGTTCACCTTGTTCCAATTCGCACTGGTGTCGGCGCGCGCCTCGGCATTAACGTCGGATATCTGAAACTACGTAAGAAACCGACTTACAATCCGTTCTAGGTTTACCAAAACAAACTTCTTCAAAAGGCTGGTATGTAACCAGCCTTTTTTTTGGTTTCAGTCTTAAGGTTAATGAAAGCTTGCCATAGCTTTTGATAAACCATGGTGTAAAGTGCAACATCATTAGATCCGGTGCTACTCTATTAAGACAGGAATGCGTTTCAGATGCTGCTTGAGTCAATTCTCTATTTTGTTTTGGGTTTCCTTTGTGCGGCACTGCTTGCATTGATGGTGTCACCCGCCATTTGGAACCGCGCGGTTATTTTAACAAAGCGCAAGATTGAAAGTTCGGTTCCTCTGACACTGAACGAAATTCAGGCAGATAAAGACCAACTTCGTGCTGAGTTTGCAATGAGCACGCGCCGTCTTGAAATGAGCATTGATGACCTTCGCGATAAAGCATCTTCCCAATTAGTAGAGATCAACCGTCGACGTGATGAGGTGAATAAACTCGATCAGGAAAGTCGTACGCGCCTGTCTGAACTCACTACGATGGAAAAGAAAGCCTCTGACCTCACAGCAAAACTGAATACAAAAGAAGGCAAACTATCAGACCTTACAGAGCGTTATGATCAATTGGTTGCGGAGCATCAATATCTGAGCGAAAACACCCGTAAGTTAGAGAGCAGATATTCAGACGCTGAACAGACCCTGAAATCGCGCGAAGTCGAATTAAGTGCCAGTTCTGCAACAATAGAAGCACTTAAAGGCACTGTGTCTGCGGTTGATATGAGTGAAGACCAGAGGTTGAGCGAAATCAGAGATTTGCAACACACCGTATCGGGTTTGAAAGAGCAACTGGCAGAGGCGCAAGTTCGCTCGAGAGAAATCCAGACTGAGTCAGACGTCACAAAACGTGAATTGCTTGAAGCAAGAAACAAGATCGAGGACATGACCAAGAAATCAGTTGAGGACAAAGAAAACAAGTCTGAATCCCGCAATGATATCTCGGAACTAACCTCGCAACTGATTCAGGAAAAAGCCAACACCGTTGATCTTGAAGCAAAGCTTGCACGTCAGGCAATTCAAACCGAGGCTCTACTCAACGACGCATCCAATGAAAATGTACAAAAGGCGCTTAAAGGTTTGAAGGCCGATCTCGATGAAAAATCCGATGCGGTCAGAACCCTTCGCGCAGAGCGTGACCAAATCAGCCAGGAGCTTGAATCCATAAAAGCAACCGCAACCGATAGCTGGTCTGACGAACGTCAGGAAAAAGCGCTGCTCCGTGAGCGCATCAATGATCTTGCAGCACAAGTTGCTGCCATGACCGCGAACTTGGAAGGTAAGGATTCTCCAATCAAGAAAATCCTCAAAGATACATCCTCTACCAACGGCAATCTGAATGAAGTAACTGCTTCAAAAGGAAAGACACTGGCAGACCGTATTCGCGCCATACAACAAGACAGCGCTTCCTAGGGTCCTGACTGTAGGCACAGATTTTATTCTTCGATTAAATCAAAGCGGCGATTAACCATACCGCTGGATTGATCGACCACAAGAATACGTTGACTGCCATCCGCAAGCTTGAGAACAAGAAGAACTTTTCCTTCACTCATGTGTGTCGAAACAAGCGTAGACCCCGCAGGGATTTTCAATTCAACCGGAACATCGCTTGCAACGGAATTTCCATCAGGATTGGTTATCTTATAGACAACGGCAACCAAGACAGCCATAAGCCCTAACATCATGATACCAATGGATACCACAAGCAGGCGGACCATTTTCCGGCGGACACGTTCCAATACCGGGTCTAACGGCTCTTCTTCTTCAATCGACATGGATCACCAATACATGAAAGTCTTTTCAAATGACTGTTAGCGGAGCAAACGACAAAGGGAAAGGCTTCTTTGTTGAAGAAGACAATGCACGCACGCGCCTAGATGCGTTTATCGCAAGCCACATGCCGTCGCATGTTTCGCGCTCACGCGTAAAAGATATCATTAAAACCCATGGCGTACTGGTTGATACCAAGCTTTTGAAAGACCCTAATTACCGCATTAAAGCTGGCGAGACGATCCATTTTGAAACGCCTGAAGCTGAGGACGCAACGCCAAAGCCCGAGGCAATTCCATTAGAGATTGTGTACGAAGATACAGACCTCTTGGTGATCAATAAACCTGCTGGCATGGTTGTTCATCCAGCTGTGGGCAATTGGTCCGGCACGATGGTAAACGCCCTTTTGCACCATTGTGGGGAAAGCCTGTCAGGCATTGGCGGCGTTAAACGGCCAGGCATTGTACACCGGCTGGATAAAGACACATCAGGACTTCTCGTAGTTGCAAAAAACGAGAAAGCCCATGCGGGTCTCGTCAAACAATTTATGGATCATGGAAGAACCGGACCGCTTGAGCGAGCATATCATGCACTTGTGTGGGGGCGGTTTGAGCGCATGAAGGGCACAATTGATGCGCCACTCGCTCGGTCAAATTCCAACCGCAAGAAACGTGCTGTAGTGCCCCAGGATCACCACGATGCAAAAGAAGCAATTACCCACTATCAAGTGATTTCAGAGCATGGTCTGGATGATGATGGCTTGCCGATAGCAACCTTGGTTGAATGTCGTTTAGAGACGGGCCGCACCCATCAAATCCGGGTGCATATGAGCCATATCAGCCACCCTCTTTTAGGCGATCAGGACTATGGAAAACACTTCCAAACAAAGGAAAACACCCTGCCTGAACGTGCAAAAGCCGAAGTCAAAAAGTTCAAAAGACAGGCGCTACACGCCAAAGTTTTAGGGTTTGAGCATCCAATTACACAGGAGCACCTACGATTTGAATCAGATATTCCTGATGATTTTTCGACACTTTTAAGCGGTTTTGAGTAATCCGGCCCCATTTATTGATAAAATTTGGCAGATATTTTCAGTAAACCGTCGTTCACAATAACATTACGAAAATTTCATGCACGGAACCAATTTCGTACCTATATATTAGTTATGTAGTTCGCCGTAATCGGGAACTGCTCGTTCAACTAGGAAAGGGTGCTTACATGGCCCAGAATATGCCAACAATATCCGCCGGAGGAAACGGTCTTGCTCGCTATATGCAGGAGATCCGTAAGTTTCCAATGTTGGAACCAAACCAAGAATATATGCTTGCCAAGAGCTTCCTCGAACATGATGATCGCAAGGCAGCCCACCAACTCGTCACTAGCCATTTGAGACTGGTCGCAAAAATTGCGATGGGGTATCGCGGATATGGCCTGCCAATTGGCGAAGTTGTTTCAGAGGGCAATGTCGGCCTCATGCAAGCTGTAAAGAAATTCGATCCGGAAAAAGGCTTCCGCCTTGCGACTTACGCAATGTGGTGGATCAAAGCCTCAATTCAGGAATATGTATTGCGCTCATGGTCCCTTGTAAAAATGGGAACCACAGCAAACCAGAAACGCCTGTTCTTTAATCTGCGCAAAGCAAAAAGCCGCATTCAGGCTTTGGATGATGGTGATCTTAATCCTGATCAGGTCCAGCAAATCGCTACCCAG
>CAZEPF010000048.1:5575-9535 GCA_964514045.1 uncultured Rhizobiaceae bacterium
TGGTGTATCCGAAGCAGAAGTGATTTCGATGAACCGTCGCCTCGGTGGGGACGCGTCGCTTAACGCACCCATCAAAGCAAGTGAAGGCGAAAGCGGCGAATGGCAGGACTGGCTTGTTGATGACTCAGAAAGCGCTGAAGCTGTTCTGGTTCAACAGGACGAACTTGAAAACCGTCGTGAAATGCTTTCAGAAGCACTCGATGTACTGAACGACCGTGAGAAGCGTATCTTCCTTGCACGCCGCTTGGAAGAAAGCCCAATCACATTGGAAGAGCTTTCAACCGAATTTGGAATTTCCAGAGAACGCGTGCGCCAGATCGAGGTACGTGCATTTGAAAAAGTACAAAAGGCGATGGTAACTGCCGCCAAAGAATTGGCGAAACCATCGCCCCAGTTGGAGCATTCACCCGCATAAATTTAGAGCGTATCTGGCTTGGATTGAACCGTTTGAACTTGGTCATTTATACCGCGGCGCAGAACGCGCCTAGTCAGGAGCACAAACGCCACGGCGTTTAAATCGATACAATCCAAGACAGACACGCTCTAGTGCGATGTTTCATACAAAAAAGCCCGGTTCAAACCGGGCTTTTTTTAATGTATATCGCTCAAATAAAACTCAGCGGTTTTGCCAGTCTTTAATCGCGTCTTGGAATACGCGTTCACCAGTGCCACCTTTTTCGATGGTGACCAATGCGCGTTTCCCCGTTCCATAACTCACCGGAATATCAATCCAGGCAGAATTCAACATAAGCTGCGTATTAAAGTCGACTGCTTGCTGAAGATTATCAAGCGCAATCAGAAAGAACCCATCGCTAACCTTTACTGGCACCGCAACAAGGGGCTCACCTCTGGCCTCTTCACTCGCCTTCATGACAAAGCGTGCAATATTGTCGATGCTGCCACCGGAAAACCCTTCAGGCAGATCGAACCTGATCTCGATAATGTGGCTCGCAGAAAGTGCTTCATCCACATTACGCTTGATCTCGATATTAAGAGAGAGGTTCTTTTCGGGAACTTCCATCGTACCGATAATCACAGGCTCAGGCAGCAATCCTTCGCTGATGCTTTCCATGCGTGTATCCCAAGCAATGGCCGCATTGCTGCGTGACGCACCGGTTCCCGCACTACCCTCTTCATAAAGATACGCAACCTCACCAATCGGTAAAGCCTGCTCTTCAGGCTGTGCTGCTGCTTGTTGCTCATCTTCATTGCCAACTTCTTCTACAGGTTCAGCAACTGTGTCTTCGGCTTGGCGAACCTCGTTAGTTTCTGGCTCAGAACCCGTATCAATTGCCAAAGGCGTTTCTTCCGACTCCAAAGTAGCAAGCGGCTCTTCTGGTGCTACAGGCGCTTCAACTTCCGTATCCTGACCATCTTCACCCAGTTTCACCGATTCTTTCTCTGCCTGTGCAGCCGTATCGTCATTGATGGCCTGTTCAGTTTCAGACGCAGTATCAACAACCGGTGTTTCTTGCGTTGTATCTTGTGCGGTTTCAGAACCACCCAAAACAGATGCAATCATCGGCTGCAGAGAATCACGATTGATCCAAAGTCCGTATCCCGCACCCCCCAATATACCCAGTGTCAGAACCGCAGTAACCAACTTTCCAAAAAAGCCCGACTTCTTTTTAGGCTCCGCATAACTATCAAAACCATCAGCAGGTTCAACATCACCAGCCAAAGCCCCTTGTGGAACGCTGGATTTTGGTGGCGGCGCAATACCAACTGTTGGTGGCTCTTCTGTTTTGATTTCAGGTGCCGCCTCAGGAGTTGGCACAACAGGCGCTTCTGCTCTTGGAGGAGGAGCAGGTTCAGGCGGGATATGCGCTGCAGGCTCTGCTACAGGCGCCGTAGGTGGGGGCATCGAAGGCGCTTCAGGCACAGGCGGCGGGGTAGGCGCAACCGGCGGCTCTGGTGCTTTAACAGGCGCAGCCATGCTTTCGGGAATTGCTGGTGCGGAATACTCTGAATCCAAAACCAGAATAGCTTCTTCCAAAGACTGGAGTTGCGCCTCAATCGCCGCATCACTTGGCGCAGGTTCAATTGAACGTAACTGCTTTTCAATTGCAGTTCGCGCTTTTGTATAAACCGCCTCACGCATCTGTGGAGTATTATTTGCTAATCCACTGATGGTCTTTTTTAGTATTGAATAATAGTCAGCCATGCCCCGTCATCTTTTCAAGTCACAATAGAAACAACAATTCCGCCCATTGGTATATCCTTGTAAACTAGTCATGAAATGGGTCATGAACAAGTATTGTATCTTCGCGCTCTGGACTTGTGGACAGTAACGCCACCGGAGCGCCAATCAACTCTTCCACGTGTTTCACATATTTCACTGCTTGCGCTGGAAGATCATTCCAGCTTCTGGCGCCCACTGTTGTGTCTTGCCAGCCTTCAAGCGTTTCATATATCGGCTCTACGCGCGCTTGCCTTCCTTGGCTAGCAGGAAGATAGTCCACCTCTTCGCCATCAAGTTTATAACCCACGCAGATTTTAATTTCATCGAGACCATCAAGCACATCGAGTTTGGTCAATGCGATACCTGTAATCCCATTTGTGGCAACAGCTTGACGAACCAAAACCGCATCAAACCAACCGCACCGCCTTTTGCGGCCTGTAACGGTTCCAAATTCGTGTCCGCGCTCACCAAGAAACTGACCTACCTCATTGTCCTGTTCAGTAGGAAACGGCCCCTCGCCCACGCGGGTGGTATATGCTTTGGTGATTCCAAGCACATATCCAACTGAGCCAGGTCCCATGCCAGAACCAGCAGCGGCTTGGCCTGCTACCGTGTTGGATGAGGTCACAAACGGATAGGTTCCATGGTCGATATCCAGAAGCGTGCCCTGCGCACCTTCAAACAAGATGCGAGAGCCTTTGCGTTTTTCATCGTCCAGCAATTTCCAGACAGGTTCAGAAAACGGCACCATTCGATCAGCAACGTCTGCAAGCTCTTTATAGATCGTATCAAACTCAACCTCGGCATGGCCCAAGCCACGACGCAACGCATTATGGTGTGTGAGCAGACGATCAATCTTTGGAGGCAGCGATTCCAGATTTGCCAGATCAAGGATACGAATTGCACGCCTTCCAACCTTGTCTTCATAGGCAGGTCCAATACCACGACGGGTTGTGCCAATTTTAGTGCCAGAATTGGATGCTGCATCTTCACGAATTGCATCAAGCTCCTGATGCAATGACAAAATCAAAGTCGCATTCTCTGCAATTCTTAGATTGTCAGGCGTAACGACAACACCCTGCTTATCCAGACGATCAATCTCGGCCAGCAAAGCATGGGGATCAATTACAACGCCATTGCCGATAACAGCCTTTTTGCCTTCACGCACAACACCCGATGGCAGCAAGCTCAGCTTGTAACTTGTACCATCAATAACAAGCGTATGGCCCGCATTGTGTCCGCCTTGAAAGCGTACGACCAAATCAGCACGTTCCGAGAGCCAATCAACGATTTTACCCTTACCCTCATCGCCCCATTGAGAGCCAATTACTACGACGTTAGTCATTTGAAATCCGTGCCGCTACTTTGTGTGTCATTTGGGGGCAGTCGCTGAAACGTACCTACCCCGATCCGGCGCAAATGGATTTCTTCTAGAAACCCAGTTTGCGGTTGTTAATAGTCCCAAAAAGCGGCAAACATCAAGCATAGACCTACACAGAACACGATTTACCCAGCGATATTTATTATCTTATGCAAACAGCGCCCAAAGAACCGTCTTTTCAAACAAATCCATACCTATTGCTTACCATCACAGCATTGGTATGGGGCGGCAACGCTGTGGCGGGAAAACTTGCAGTGGGTCATGTCTCGCCGTTTCTGTTAACCCAGTTGCGCTGGGTGGTTGCGTTTGCAGTAATCTTGTATTTTGCCCGCGAACATCTCAAACGAGATTGGCCGGTAATTCGTGAAAACTGGAAGTTTATGTTTCTGCTTGGGTT
>CAZEPF010000048.1:9545-17679 GCA_964514045.1 uncultured Rhizobiaceae bacterium
TATTCAACAATTTGATGTATCTCGCGCTCAACTACACATCGGCGATCAATGTAGCGATTGAACAAGCTTCAATGCCTCTGATTGTTTTCTTGCTGAACTATGTTTTGTTCAAAACAAACGTAACCCTGTTTCAGCTTATCGGGTTTAGCATCACGCTGATCGGAGTTGGTGTCACTGTAACTGGTGGCAATTTAGGCGACCTCCTCAACCTCGCGTTAAACAAAGGTGATTTGATCATGCTTGCAGCGATCACCGCCTATGGCATTTACTCGGTCTTTCTACAAAAAAAACCGGATGTTCATTTGCTAAGTTTAATGACCGTATTGGCGTTTGCCGCCCTAATTGGCAGCATTCCTTTCACCCTGTTTGAATTAGTAACGCAGCGCGTCCTCTGGCCGGACATGCAAGGATGGGGCGTCATACTCTATGCAGCCCTATTTCCATCGCTCGTCTCACAGCTTTTTTGGGTAATGGGATTGGAGAAAATCGGATCAAACCGGGGTGGAATTTTCATCAACCTCGTTCCGATTTTTGGGTCAATTCTTGCAGTACTGATAATCGGTGAAAAGTTTGCAATCTATCATGCAATCGGTTTGGTGTTGGTTCTGGGCGGAGTTACCCTCGCCCAGAAAACGCGTTTGGCTAAATCCAGTTAGTCGATATCAAATTCAAGAGACTTAACCTGTTGGAACTTGCCTGTATCCAGCAAGTCGGAAAGCGTTGCATCATCTGCAGGCACATCCAGATAAAGCAGAGCAATCGCATCCCCACCCTGCTCGTTACGGCCCAGATGGAAGTTCGCGATATTTGCACCCGCCTTACCCATGGTTTCGCCAAGAGTACCGATAATGCCCGGCTCGTCGTGGTTTGTAGTGTATAGCATGTGGCGCCCAACATCGGCATCCATATTGATGCCTTTGATCTGAATAAAGCGTGGTTTCCCGTCGGAAAATACCGTACCTGCAATAGAGCGCTGCTGATCCGCCGTCGTGATATTCAGCTTCATATAGCTATCATAAATACCGGATTTATCCTGTTTGGTTTCTGAAACTTGCACGCCACGCTCTTTAATCATCACCGGAGCAGAAACCATGTTCACATCAGCAACCTGTGGGCGGATCAATCCAGCCAAGGCCGCACTGGTAAGCGCATTTGTGTTCATGCCTGCAATGGTACCATCATAAAGGATTTCAACCTTCTTGATGGGACTGTCATTCACCTGCCCAACAAATGCACCAAGATATCCGGCAAGTTTGATAAATGGTGTCAGACGCGGCGCTTCTTCTGCAGTGATAGAAGGCATATTGATCGCGTTGGAAACGGCACCCTTCAAAAGGTAATCCGACATTTGTTCAGCAACCTGAATGGCAACATTTTCTTGTGCCTCGGAAGTTGCTGCACCCAGATGCGGCGTACACACAACATTAGGCAGATTAAATAACGGACTTTTCTCAGCAGGTTCTACCTCAAACACGTCAAACGCAGCGCCAGCAACCTTGCCCGATTTCAGGGCGTTAGCAAGGGCTTCCTCATCCACAAGACCACCACGTGCGCAATTTACGATGCGAACTCCATCCTTCATTTTTGTGATGGCTTTCTCATCAATCATCATCGCAGTTTTATCAGTCTTTGGCACATGCAGTGTGATGAAATCTGCCCGCGCAAGCACGTCATCTAACTCACATTTTTCAACGCCCAATTCCTGCGCACGCTCTTCGGAAAGAAACGGATCAAACGCGACCACACGCATTTTTAGACCAATCGCACGGTCAGCAACAATCGCGCCGATATTACCGCATCCAATCAAACCCAGAACTTTATTGGTAATTTCGACGCCCATAAATTTGGACTTTTCCCACTTGCCCGCATGGGTGGATTCATTGGCAGCAGGAATTTGGCGGGCACAGGCTAGCATCAATGAGATCGCATGTTCTGCAGTCGTGATAGAATTTCCAAACGGCGTATTCATCACGATAATGCCTTTGCGGGAAGCCGCAGGAATTTCAACATTATCAACGCCAATACCAGCACGTCCAATGACCTTTAGCTTCTCAGCCATTTCGATCAGTTTTGCATTCACCTTGGTTGCAGATCGGATTGCAAGTCCGTCATATTGATGAATTGCTTCGTAAAGTGCTTCTTTGTCCTTGCCTAGATCAGGTTGGAAATCGACATCGATTCCGCGATCACGGAAAATCTGAACCGCAGTTTCAGACAGTTTATCAGAGACTAGTACACGTGGTTTTTCTTGAAGAGCCATGTCAGGCATCCTTTCAAACAAATAGAAATTTCAAAAATAGATTAAGCTGCTTGGGTAGAATCAAGCGAGGAAAGTTGGTTTTTGAACGCCCAATCAAGCCAAGGCATCAAAGCCTCAAGGTCTGATTGTTCAACCGTTGCACCCGTCCAAATCCGCAAGCCCGGAGGTGCATCACGATAGGCACCAATATCGAGCGCCACACCTTCGGCTTCCAACGCTTGCGTCATGCCTTTTGCAAATGCAGCTTGCTCTTCATCGTTAAGCGCCGTCACACGCTTATCGGTAATCGTTAAACAGACAGACGTGTTCGAACGCGTTGCCGGATCAATTGCAAGAAAATCAATCCAGTCAGTTTCATTTACAAATGCTTCAATCACCGAATGATTACCGTTCGCACGAGCAACCAGACCATCAAGTCCACCGATGGAGTGTGACCATTGAAGAGCATCAATATAATCTTCCACACACAACATGGACGGCGTGTTGATGGTTGCCCCTTCAAAAATACCTTCGATCAGTTTGCCACCTTTTGTCAGACGGAAAATCTTCGGCAGTGGCCAAGCAGGTGTATAGTTCTCAAGGCGTTCAACTGCACGTGGTGACAAGATCAACATGCCGTGCGCTGCCTCGCCTCCCAAAACTTTCTGCCAAGAAAATGTCACAACATCGAGTTTTTCAAATTCCAACTCCTGAGCAAACGCAGCTGATGTAGCATCGCAAATCGTAAGACCTTGTCGATCAGCAGGAATAAAGTCAGCATTAGGAACACGCACCCCTGAAGTCGTGCCGTTCCATGTGAATACAACATCGCGGTCAAAATCGACTTTGGTTAAGTCAGGTAGTTCGCCATAGGGTGCAGTAATCTCTCGCGTATCATCAATTTTAAGCTGTTTAAGCACGTCACTTACCCAGCCAGCACCAAAGCTTTCCCACGCAAGCATATCAACGCCACGCTCACCTAAAAGGCTCCACATAGCCATTTCAACTGCGCCTGTGTCGGACGCAGGCACAATGCCAATACGGTAGTCATCGGGGACTTGTAAAACCTCACGGGTCAAGTCGATCGCCTGCTTTAAGCGCGACTTACCTTCCTTGGCACGGTGCGAACGACCAAGAGAAGCATTTTCAAGATTTTTGAGAGACCAACCCGGACGCTTTGTACAAGGTCCAGAAGAAAAACGCGGATTATCCGGGCGCGTACCCGGTTTTAGTTTCGTATTCATGATAGCTAACCTTCCAGCTAGTGAGCCCCTCGGTGGGGAGGGGTGGCCCACTCATGGGGTTAAGCCAAGTGTCGGTTTCCGTCAAGTGCCCTTCGCGAATGCGACATATGTTTTTTCGTGGAAACAAGCACTTCATAACAAAAAGGCGGCCAAAGCCGCCTGATGTTTAATACGATAAGCAAACTACTTACCAGACTTCGTAGCGCACACCCGCACGAACTTCATGGATATCAGCACCATCAAAATGAACTGAATCTGCTCCACTGCTATACACTTCATCTGAACTGATATGCGTGTAGCGATAATTCATGTCCACGGTCCAGTTTTCATCAATCTTGTAATCAAGACCCAACATCAGAGCGTAAGTCAGGTTCACGGAAGTCCCGCCAGCAAATGTCTGGTTATCTGTAAATGTTTCCGGGTTTGCAGTTGCACCCGAATGCGCACCCAAATGACAAGATTCACCTGGATCAACCGTACATGTAATATCCGAATTTGTGCCGGAATATTCAACATGGGCAAGACCAATGCCACCACCAACATAAGGAGAAAATCCACCCAGATTGCCGAGGTTTGCATACGCATTTACGCTCATGCCATGTGCTTCAAACGTACCGCTATCAGAGCTTGCACAATCGCCAGTATATGGAACACCTAAATTGTCACCACATCCTGATGCGCTGCCATGCCAATCGCGATCTGAAAAATAGTCAAAGGTAGCGTCTGCACGAAGGTGCTCGTTGAAAATATAACCAAAGCCAAGACCAACACCATAATGGTCTTCAGCAGATGCATTTGCATCTCCGGCTGCGTAATCTCGGCTAAAGCTAACGTCAACATCACTGCCAATACTGTAACTGATGTCACCGCGCAAATACCAACCGCTGCCAAACTCAACATCCGTATAACCTTGGGTTGGAGATTTACTCACGATACCCGCGCCATAGTCTGCCGCCATGAGCGGAGAAGACATTCCAAGAAGCAGTGATGATAGTGCAGAAACTACGAAAAACTTACGCATATTAGGATCCAAATGAACAACTCAAGACACAAAAAATGCGGGATGTTTACACATCCCGCATTCAAACTTTATTACTTATAGACAACCGGTGTCGGAGCTACTGGGTTATGACAACCCGCATCGCTTAGGCTATAGCGAAGACCTACACGGCCCTCATGCACATCGATACCATCGTCGAAGCCATAGCCACCATTACCACCTACGCCAGCATTATTGATGCCGTCGCCGAACATGCGGCCACCTTCAATGCGGGTAAATGTGTAACCAGCGTCAATTTTCGTGCGGCATGACACATCATAAGATGCACCTGCATGAACTGCCCATGCAAAGCGCCACTGTGAAAGACCACCATGTGTGAAGTCTTCTGCACTACACGCAACATCATCTGCTGAACCCGTACAGGTCTGGTCATTGAGCAGTGTGCCCCACTCAACGTGAGCGCCACCAATACCAGCACCAACATAAGGTGTGAAACCGTTTACAGTACCAAGATCAACATAAGCGTTAGCCATTAACATTGTCATGGATTCCAGTTCTGCATCATCTTCATAATCACAGAATGCACCATAACCGCCCGCACAGGTTGAACCTGCAGGTGCTGAATCACCATCAAAATGAGCAGAGCCGAAATACTTCAAAGTAGCATCAACGCGAAGATAATCATTCACCTGATAACCAATACCACCTTGGATAGACCAGTTATCTTCGAGCTCATGTTGCTCAAATGAACCTGTTGGCAATGGACCCTGGAAATACGTGACATCCTCTACGTCCATGCTTCCATATCCGATATCACCACGAATGTACCAGCCACCAGTACTTGAGACGTGAGATACTTCTGGAACATATTCTTGAACCGGTGCAGGTATTAGATCAGCTGCCTGAACCATAGCGGACGATGCCATGAGTGCAGCAGCAACAAGAGACAATTTTTTCAAGCTGCGCATTACAACTTCCTTTCTGATTTCCGCCATACAGGCGCGTTGGAATAAATCCGATAATCAGAAAGATGATCTATAATGGTTAAATACAGATTAACCGTAAGTATTAAGGTTAAATCGCTTCGTTAACAAAAAGTTAAAAAAAATACTATTTTTTATTAACAGCGAATTCTCACATATAGAAACACTGGCTTAGCAAATGAAAATATAAATCATCTAATATTGAGGCAGTATCAAAGACTATTGAATTGCATAGACTTTTGCACACGCATAAACACCCACGCCGCTGAAGCATGGCTTACATTCAATGCCGAGAATATCTACTTTAAGCAGCGACCTGTTTCACAATGGTAGCGATTTCATCAACCACTGTGTTCACAAGACCCTCATCATCGCCTTCTGCCATGATCCGGATAAGCGGCTCTGTGCCAGATGGTCGAATTACAAGTCGGCCCGTATTACCAAGCTTAAACTCGGCTTCCTTGATAACCTCACGCACATGATCGTCCGCCAGAGGGTCGCCATCGCTATAGCGAACATTGGTAAGAATTTGCGGAACCGGCTCAAACTTACGGCAGATCTCACTAACAGGCTTATTGGTTCTATGCACTACGGAAAGCACTTGAAGCGCTGCGATAAGGCCATCGCCCGTTGTTGCAAAATCAGACATAATCATATGGCCGGATTGCTCACCACCAAGATTATATCCATTAGCGCGCATATGCTCGACCACATATCGGTCACCCACTTTTGTGCGCGCAAGGTTTAGGCCTTGATCAGCAAGAAACCGCTCAAGCCCAAGATTGGACATCACGGTTGCCACGACACCACCGCCAGACAAACGCTGCTCATGGCTCCAGTTTTCAGAAATCACGGCCATGATCTGATCGCCATCAACCACACGACCTGTTTCATCAACAATGATCACGCGATCAGCATCACCATCCAAAGCAATTCCTATATCCGCACGCGTCTCACGCACTTTGCGTCTTAGTTCACCTGTGCTGGTAGAACCACAATCTTCATTGATGTTCGTACCATTTGGATCATCCCCGATAGAGACAACATCTGCGCCCAGCTCCCAAAGCGTCTCTGGGGCAACCCGGTATGCAGCACCATTAGCGCTGTCGATAACCACGCGGATACCATCAAATGACATCTGACGGGGAAGCGTACGTTTTACATATTCAATGTAACGTGCATGAACCCCTTCAACACGAGTAGCACGGCCAATATCTTCCGCATTGGCAAGTTTGCCTAGGAGGTCTTCATCGAGGAGTTTCTCGATATTGATCTCAATTTCATCTGAAAGTTTAAATCCGTCAGGGCCAAACAGTTTGATACCGTTATCAACATAGGCATTATGAGATGCAGAGATCATCACACCGATATCAGCGCGCATAGAACGGGTAAGCATGGCAACAGAAGGTGTTGGAAGCGGACCTAAAAGAAGCACGTCCATTCCTGCCGCAGTAAATCCTGCAACCAATGCATTCTCAATCATGTAACCTGAAAGACGAGTATCCTTGCCAATTACAACACGGTGACGATGTTCCCCACGACGGAAGGCCATGCCGGCCGCCATGCCAACTTTCATTGCAATGTCTGCTGTCATTGGAAATGAATTGGCTTTTCCGCGAATGCCGTCAGTTCCGAAATACTTACGCGCCATTGATTGATGTCCCCTATTTCAAAAACCAGCCAGCCCATGAATAAATTGAATACACTATGAAGCAGTGTGGATTATTCAAAACATGTATCAAAATATAACACATTCTTAAAACAAAAGCCGCAATCGGCATTCCAATCGCGGCTCTTGGTTAACAAGTGACTAATTCAGCTTAGGTAGGCTGCGGCTCCATATCGCCGGAGTCTGGCTCTTCGCCACCTTTTTTGGGTTTACCGGCAGTTGGCACAGCCGAGCCACGTGAAGGCGGCTTACCAGCATCTTCATCACGGTTCGGCGGTTTACCATTCAATAGATCAGTGATTTCATCACCGGAAAGAGTTTCATACTCAAGCAATGCCTGAGACAGGGTTTCCCAATCTTTCTTCTTTTTCTTGATGATTTTTGTGGCCGTATCATAAGCTCTGTCAATCAACAGGCGAACTTCACCATCAATCTTTTGGGCTGTCTCTTCGGACACATTCTTAGATTGCGCGACAGAATGTCCAAGGAAAACTTCCTGCTGGTTTTCACCGTAGGAGACTTTACCCAATTCGTCTGAATAACCCCATTCGGTGATCATCGCACGGGCAAGCTTGGTAGCCTGCTGAATATCCGAGGCAGCACCCGATGTGATGCTTTCCTTGCCAAACTTCAGTTCTTCTGCAACACGACCACCCATCAAAATCGCCAGACGCGATGTCATCTGGGTGTAGTTCATTGAATAACGGTCACCTTCAGGAAGCTGCATCACCATACCCAATGCACGACCACGCGGAATGATCGTTGCCTTATGAACAGGATCGGTTTGCGGAACATTCATCGCCAAAATGGCATGACCGGCTTCATGATAAGCCGTTAGTTCTTTTTCTTCCTTACTCATCGCCATGGTTTTGCGCTCGGCGCCCATCATCACCTTGTCTTTTGCATCTTCAAATTCCTGATGCGTAACAAGACGACGATTACGCCGTGCAGCCATCAATGCGGCTTCGTTGACGAGGTTCATAAGATCAGCACCGGAAA
>CAZEPF010000049.1:0-1882 GCA_964514045.1 uncultured Rhizobiaceae bacterium
TCAAAAATCCAACCCATCAAATCGATCCAATCCAAGACAGACACGCTCTAGAGCGCACTATTATCAATCAGTCTCACATTTTCTAGCCAAGCTGCAGCAAATAAACGGGCAGGGCGCTCATTGCCTTGTGTCAGTTCAAGGGTATCTTCTGTCCGCAACTCGAAATACTCGATCTTGAAACCGTGTTCTTCGAGAGCTTGTAGTGAGTCAGATTTTGCACTGTCAAAATTATCGCCACTTTTGATGCGATCAAGTGTCTTGCGCATTTCTTTGTTCAGGTGAGGGGCAATCTTAAGGGCCTTATCAGAAAGCCTGCGATTGCGTGATGATAATGCAAGGCCTCCATTCTCACGAATGGTCTCAACGGGTACGATCTCGATTGGAATGTTTAGGTCTTCAACCAACCGCCTGATCAAAAATAGCTGTTGGAAGTCTTTTTCACCGAAACAGGCATAATCGGCTTGGGTCTGTAAAAACAGTTTGGCTACGACTGTCGTTACTCCATCAAAATGCCCAGGCCGGTGTGCATCGCACAAAATACCTGACGCTGCGCCAACCGTAATCTCCGTAGAAAACCCGGGTGGGTAGACTGTTTTTGCATCTGGTGCGAAAACGATATTGGTTCCGGTTTTCTCCAAAACCTTTAGGTCTTCGGCTTCATTGCCGGGGTAAGTTTCAAAGTCATCAGGATTGTTAAACTGTGTAGGGTTCACAAACAGAGTGACAATGACAAAGTCTGCAACTTCTGCAGCGCGTTTCACCAGACTAAGATGACCTGCGTGTAACCCGCCCATAGTGGGTACTACGCAGGTTTTCAAACCCTTCGACCTTGCATCTTTAACCCTTGCGCGGATTTCTTCAATGCTTCGAACAATCTCAAGCGCCATTGCTAGGCTTATTCCTCGCCTGCATAATCATAAACATGATCGGGTGTCGGGAATTTGCGAGACCGGACTTCACTTGCATATTCCGCAGCCATCTCGTTTACTTTTTCACCTAAATTGGCAAAGCGCTTTACGAATTTTGGTTTGAAGTCTGTGAACATACCAAGCATATCATCAATCACCAGAATTTGGCCATCGCAATACATGGATGCTCCAATGCCAATTGTTGGGATGGTGAGTTTTCGCGTGATCTTACGAGCTAGTGCATCCGGCATTTTTTCGCAGACCAATGCAAATGCGCCAGCGTCTTCAACAGCCTTTGCGTCTTTGAGAATGCATTTCTCGTCGTCGCCTTTTCCTTGGGTTTTATATCCGCCAAACACGTTTACCGCCTGAGGGGTTAGTCCCACATGGGCCATAACTGGAATGCCGCGCTTTGATAAAAACTCGATGGTTTCCGCCATAACCTCGCCGCCCTCAAGCTTAACGGCTCCGCACTCGGTTTCCCGCATAAACTTTGAAGCGTTTTCAAATGCCTGTTCAGGGCTTTGCTCATAAGAACCAAATGGCATGTCCACGACAAGTAGCGCTTTCTTCAAGCCTCTACGAACTGCTTTCCCATGCAGGACCATCATATCCATGGTTACGCCTAGCGTGTTTGGCATTCCGTGCATCACCATGCCAACGCTATCGCCCACTAAAACCAGATCTGTATGTTCATCGATCATACGGGCCACCGGAGTCGTATAGGCGGTGAGGCAAACAATGGGTGCATCACCCTTCATCGCAAGAATGTCTGGTGGGGTAAGGGCTTTGATTTTTCCGGTAGCGCTCATTAGCTTTTGGACTCTCATTCCAATTTACTAATGATTATCCAAGCTTGTTACTTCAAACAAGGTTTATGTGATTATTTAATATTCACCGGAGTATGGATAAGGGCCTCTTTTTTAACTTTTGTAGAGCGCGATCAAAAGGCGTACAAATTTTGTCGAAACTTT
>CAZEPF010000049.1:1892-17411 GCA_964514045.1 uncultured Rhizobiaceae bacterium
GTATTGTGGTATAAAAATTGCAAGGGGCAGGGAAATACATTTTGGGAGACCTTGTTTATGCGTAATTTACTCTTGGCTGTTGCCGTAACTTTTGGCCTGTTCACGGCTTCTTCTGCTCAAGCAGCGAAGATTGAAGCTCATGTGGACATTTCACAACAAAAAATGAAAGTATATAAGAACGGACGTTTGAAACACGTCTGGGCTGTATCAACTGCCCGTCGTGGCAAGGTCACTCCTACGGGTAGCTGGAGTGCTAAGTTTTTATCTAAGAACCACCGTTCAAGCCGCTACAATAACGCGCCTATGCCGTATTCAATCTTTTACAGCGGTAACTTTGCAATTCATGGCACAAACCAGATCAAGCGACTTGGACGTCCAGCATCTGCGGGTTGTGTGAGGCTGCATCCTGAACATGCACGTGTACTGTACAACATGACTGCGCGTGCAGGTTTGAAAAACATGCGAGTGCGTATCAAGCACTAATGTTCCCAGCTTTTTAGCTGGTGATTACTTTCGAGATTTAAGACGGGCTTGTTCGGCCCGTTTTTTTGTATGTTCCGGGCGCCAGCGCTTGTGTAGCCAGAGCCATTGTTCCGGATATTCGCGAACCCAGTTTTCTACGCGTGTTGTCATATCCTGTGTCAGGCGCTGCATGTCGAGCTTACCGTTCGCGAGGTAATGACGCTCAACTTCGTCTTCGATATCAATGCGAAATCTTCCCTCTGGAAGACGGATGCACCGTGCAGGATATACGGGGCAATCGAACTGTCGTGTCAGTTTTGCAAGCAATGGACTTGCCAAAGTATCCTGCCCGAAGAATTCTACGATTGTGCCACGATTAAAAAACTGATCGACCAACATGCCAACTGTTTTGTTGTCTTCCAACTCATTAGCAAGTGCCCAAGACGCGCCTACTTTAGATGGAACCAAATGACCCATCGCGGTTGTGCGGGCGGACAAAACACGCTCTGCTATGTATTTATTGTTGGGGGGACGGAATAAAGCGGTGATGTCCAATCCGTAAAATGCAGATGCGATCGGCAGCAATTCCCAGTTGCCTGTGTGACCCGTAAAGCAAATGACGGGACCATCATGATCCTTCATTTTATAAAAGTTATCAGCGCCCGTTATCTCAACACGGCCCTTTGATTGATCTTCTTCGTTGATGTCGAAAATCTGATCGAGATAGATATATTCCGCAGCTATGCGTCCGAGGTTTGCCCACATTTCGCTGAGAATTTCTTCAATCTCTTCGTCTGGCTTATCTGGAAATGCCATTTTGAGATTAGAGCGTGCAAGTTTAGTGCGGGGGTATTTCATCCCCAAACCGCGCGCTGCTTCGGATACAAACCAGATAGCACTATCGGGGGGAAAGAGTTTTAAGAATGCTATAAAACCAAAAAAGAACTGGGCGATAACCCAGTCCCTTGTATTGCGTAACGCGATAACAGTTTTGCGAATAAAAACCTCAGTCATTCACCCGCATGATGATTTTCCCGAAAACCTTGCGGCCTTCCATACGCTCAAGCGCAGTCTGGATATCACCAAACTCCAATTCTGAATCAACAACAGGATGCACAATACCTTTTGCCATTTTTTCCATGGCGTCTGTAAGATTTTGCATACGGCAGCCAAAAGACCCGATCAATCTAAGCTGGCGCTGGAACAGCATCATCAAATTGGTATCGGCAGCAACGCCACTGGTTGAACCGCAGGTCACAAGACGACCGCCAGGACGCATACTCAACATAGAGCCAGCCCAAGTGTCCTTGCCAACGTGTTCAAAGACTACATCGACGCCTTTCTTCTTAGTAATTTTGCGTACAGCACCTTCAAAACGGTCTGAGCGGTAATTGATCACATGATCGGCGCCCAACTCATAGCATTTGTCGATTTTTTCGTCCGAGCCAACGGTGGTAATAACTGTGCAGCCAATTTTCTTGGCAAGCTGAATGGCCGCCGAGCCGATGCCAGAACCGCCAGCATGTACCAGAACTGTTTCGCCGGACTTTAGTTTGGCATTGTCGAAAAACATGTGTTCGACTGTACCAAATGTTACTGGCGCTAATGCCGCGCCAACCTCATCAACACCCACAGGCGCTTTGATCAGGTTTCGAGCAGGCATGTTGGATAGTTCTTGCGCGTAGCCATCCAGATGGAACCCATGTACGCCGCTAGGGTGCTCGCAATGATTGTCACGTCCTTCACGGCAGGCAAGGCAAGTTCCGCATGTTGGTGCACCATATACAGATACAAGATCACCAACTTTTAATCCGGTAACGCCGGGGCCAACTTCGGTGATCTCACCGGAGGCTTCTGCGCCAACCGTCATAGGCAGGTTGCGTTTGGCAAATGCCATGCCGCGCCAACCCCATACATCGATGTGGTTTAACGCTACTACGCGAGTTTTAAACTGAACCTCTCCCTGACCCGGAGGTGGTGGAGGTGGGACGTCCGTGATTTTGACTTCACGCTCTGAGACAAGTTGAAGTGCGCGCAAGGTGCTCGCTCCAGTAAGGGATTGATAATTGATAGTGCGGTTTGGTTAAGCCACTTCGCGGCCGAATACAAGACATGCATTTTGACCACCAAACCCGAATGAGTTTGACAGGACATTTGCAACACTTGCATTGCGTGCTTCGTTAGGGACCACATCCAGTGGAATGTCGGGATCAGGTGTTTCGTAATTGATGGTTGGTGGTATCACTCCTTCAAGCATTGTCTTGAACGAGAATACCGCTTCAATTGCGCCACCAGCGGTTAGCGTGTGACCGATCATCGACTTGTTGGAAGAGATCGGCAAGCTGTGGATTTTGTCACCGAATACGGCATGTAGAGAGTTGTACTCCATACGATCATTTTCCGGTGTCGAGGTGCCGTGTGCGTTTACGTAATGGATGTCTTCTAATGAAACGCCGGCATCTTCGATTGCAGCAGAAATTGCAGTGATAACAGGAGCACCATCAGGGCTTGAACGGGTTCGGTGGAAGCTGTCTGCCTTCTCGCCAACACCTCTGATTACGCCAAGAACCTTTGCGCCACGATTTGTGGCATGTTCCAGTGTTTCCAGAACAAGAGAGGCTGAACCTTCTGACATTACGAAGCCACTGCGATCTTTCGAGAAGGGGCGTGATGCCTTATCAGGATTGTCATTGCCAGCTGTTGTAAGGGCAGACAGGAGCGAAAAGCGGATCAGGCCTTCAGCAGTCACTGATCCATCCGATGCCACGCACAGGGCAGCTTGCGTATCGCCACGGCGAATAGCTTCAATGCCTTGTTGTAGTGCAGTTGCACCAGATGCGCATGCGGTAGACAGAGAAATCGGCAGACCTTGTGTGCCGTATTTTTCAGCCAAGCGGAATGCGATCGTGCCAAGCTGAATGCGGCTATGCATTTTTTCTTGTTTGTTTTCACGAGCAGAGGAAAGCATACGCTCATAGCCCATCTCGCCTTCGCTACTGCGATTGATCAATTCAAAGCGGTGTTGCCATTCAAGTTCTACAGGTGGGGCTGCGAAATATAGAGGGCCAGGAAAACCGTCCTTGCCAAAGCCCGACATCGCCAACGCTTCTTCTGCGGTTGCATCTGCCATTGCGTAGGAAATTCCTGGTGCGGATACTTCTTCCGGCTCCATGAAGTCCACAGTGCCAGCAATATGCGTGCTCAGGCCTTCAGTAGAAAACCGTTTAATTTTGTGGATGCCAGATTTGCCAGCTGTGATCGCGGCCCAGTTGTCATCAATGCCGCGCCCAAGCGAAGAAACAGCGCCCATGCCGGTGACCGCAATGATCGGGCGGCCTTTACTATCTGTGAATTTCGAAGACATTGAATTTCTCCTAAATTTTTTCGACGCGGGCAAAGCCCTCGCCACACACATGACCGATGCAAGATACGGCTATGTTATTAACGCTGTTGGCTGCTTCTGCTTCACCTGCTTCAAATGGCGGGTAAAATGCGCCTTCTTTAAGGGCGAGTGCAGCAAGTGCGACACCCATTGGGAAGTTAGCTTCGAGCGGTTGGCCCATAAGGCTTTGATACGTTCTAACAGGAACTGCGTCTCCAAAATGCGATTGAAGAAAATCCAACTCGAACTGAGTCGCATCAGATGCTCCACCAGCACCAGACATGATAGCGTCTATGGATGCGCCGCCTAGTTTCTGGATCATCGATGCAAGGCGTTCATGGCCCTTTTGGCCATCGCGACTACCAAGATCTGAATTAACGGACGAGAGCTTTGCGTAAGGCGTAGCGCCTCGTGCTTTTGCGTGTTCTGCTTCTTCAAGAACCAGAAAAGCGCCCGCACTGCCAAGTCGCATTCCGCCACCATTTGCCTGACGCTCACGAATGCCTTCTTTGCCACCTGAATAAAGATAATGACCCAGCACATGCGGTAGCACGGCGTCTGGGCGGTCTGCATTGTACGAGCCACCCACAAGCATGTGTGTACTTTGGCCTGACGCAATTCTGGAAACTGCGTTTTCGATCACTGTCACGCCAGCGGTTTCTTCACCCATATAGGTGCGTGACGAGCCTGTAACTTTGTGAACAATCGAGATGTTACCAGCTAGCAGATTTGAAAGCTGTGCCAAAAACAAGGTAGGGCGCAGGTCCGATGGGAGACGTTCTAGCAGAACTTGCTCACGGTCATTGCTTTCTACCGCATCGCGCATGATCGCTTCGTCGGTTTCCACATCACGTTCGCCGCCGCCAGCCGCAACTACCAAGTCCATCGTCGATAGCAATTCCGGGTTTTCTTTTATGCCAGCATCATCCAGTGCAAGGCCCGCAGAATATGTGCCCAAACGCTGCCAGTTTTCCATTTGGCGTTGGTCTTTGCGCGGAATTTGTAAGGCCCAATCCATTTCAGGCAGCGGATGCACGCCATAGGGGGGTACAATGTCGAGATCGACCTTGGGAGCAGGGGACTTTGACCCGCCTAATGTTTCCCAATGATGGTCAACGCCTTCGCCATAACATGAGACTAGGCCAATGCCTGTGATGTAAACTTCTTTTTGCTGTGATGACATTCGCTACAAATTCCAGAATTGCCGATAATGCGGCACTTAGATTAAATTAGTCATTCCGCTTCATGTCTGCAACCTGTCCTTTGATGGTTTCCTGCAGATCAGGAGATGGAAAGGGCATAATGGTGAAGGTTAGTTGCGCATTGGCAACGCGTTTCTCACCAGATCGGATTTCTGCTTTGGTAACTGCAAAACCTGAACCCTCATGTTCGATTTGAGCGCGAATACTTAATTCTGTTTTTGGGCCAACAAAATCACGCATTTTGCCTTCTTTGACACCAGCCAAAAGCGGAATTTTCTCAAAGTTGATGGTGTGCATGATCAAAATGCCGGAAGCTTGCGCCATGGTTTCAATCATCAAAACGCCTGGCACGAGTGGATGGCCGGGAAAATGGCCTTCAAACACAGGGCTTTCGTCTGGCACAACAGAGGTTGCTTCGAGTAATTTTTCATCAAGATCCACATTGTGAATCCGGTCAATCATTTGAAAGTATTCTAGCAGCATAAGATGTACCGATAAGTGGGATTATATACGCAAAAACCCCCGTTTCCGGGGGTTCTTAATTCAGGTCTTAGGCTGGGATTAGCCTTTGGCTGCGACTAGCTCGTCGATCTTGCCACAAAGATTTTTCATCACGAAGTATTCTTCGGTAGATGCTTTGCCGTCGTTGACTTCCTGCGTCCAGCTTTCAAGCGGGATTTTAATGCCGAAGTCTTTATCGATTGCAAAAACGATATCTAGGAAATCAAGGCTATCAATGCCCAGATCATCAATTGTATGACTTTCAGGAGTGATCTCTTCGCGAGGGATTTCACTGGTTTCGGAAATGATATCCGCAACTTTATCAAAGGTAGACACTACATTGCCCTTTTCTAATAATGTTCACTGCCGCTCATCCGCAAAATCGGGAAATTTAATGGTAACAGAGAACAGATGGTTATGGCCAGAAGCTGGCTGGAAAATCCAATTCAGGGCGCTTTTAGTGGGAGTCGAGCGAATTGTCCATAGGGGGGACGAAACTTCCCAAGTTTCCAACTATGATTATGAGCCAAAATTGAGGCTTTTCGGGGGGGTATGTGACGAAGTGGTTAATTCCATAGTCTCAATATGATTGGGATTTACACGCCGGCTGACTTAAATCTCCAGAATGATTTTTGGTGGCGCTTTGCCGTTGTGGATATCATCAAAGCCAGAACCGCCTTGCGAAAGAGGCCTGATTTCTGACCATCCCTTACGTGAGATATGTCCTGCCGCGAGCAGGTCCAGCGCCTCTTGGAAATCTGCGTTCGTATAGCAATAGGTGCCAATGAATGCGATTTCCTGCAATGTAAGCCTTCGTGTGTCGATCCCATCTGCATTGTCTTGAAGGCCAACATGGATGATGGTCCCGCCTGGCTTTACCATTTCGCAGGATGCTTTTCGTGTGACGCCAGCACCAACGCAATCCAGAACCAGATCAACCTGTTGCGATGGCTGCGTTTCAATTGGGTTATAAATTTGTGCTCCTGTAACGTCAGACAGCATTTTTCTACGAAGTTCGTTTGTTTCAGCTATTTGCACGTTTTTTATGCCGTAGTGATTCAAGACTAGGGCGGTCAGTAATCCGATTGCGCCGCCACCCAACACTACTGCTTGCGCTTTTTCTGCTGCAACGCGGGCAAGGCCTAGTTTAACAGCATGAACACATACTGCTAAAGGTTCGGCCAAGGCTGCTTCATCAAAGGATAGTTGATCTGGAATTGCAAATAAGTTGTTTTCACGTATGGCAACGGATTGTGCAAACGCACCGGGAACCCGCATTCCAATGAGTTCGCGAGACGGGCAAAGGTGCTCATTGCCTGATTTGCAATAATCGCATGTTCCGCATGTCATGAGCGGGTTAAGCGCTACGCGTTGGCCTTCAAACTTGCCCGAGCGCGCAATTCCTACAGCCTCGTGACCCAGAATAAGGGGGGGGACGCGGCGTGCATCATGCCCATGCCAAGCGTGCATGTCTGAACCACAGATGCCGCAATGGGAGAGATCAACGATAATTTCGCCATTTTCTGCGACCGTATTGGTTTCTTCGCGGAACTCTGTTTCCATTGTTCCTGTGTAAACAAGTGCCTTCATTTTGCTGTGTATCCGCCATCTACGGGCAGGATTTGCCCTGTTACATATCGTGATGCCTCAGAGGCCAGAAAAACGGTAGGCCCAGCAAGATCAGAGAGTTCGCCATTTCGTCCGATACAGGTCATGGACGAATGATGCGCTGAAAGATCATCATTTGCGAATACAGGTGCTGTAAGTTCCGTTGGGAAGAAACCGGGCTGAATGGCGTTCACGTTGATGCCATCCTTCGACCAGGCTTCTGCCATGGCGCGTGTCATCTGTGAAACGCCTCCTTTTGAGGCTCCATAAGCCATTCCATTTTCAAAGGCGCGTTCTGATTGTAGCGATGCGATGTTAATGATACGGCCCCAATTCTTTGTCTTCATGTAGGGTACAAACGTTTGAGCCAAAAAGAACGGTACACTCAGATTAATGTGGATGGTTTCATTCCAGATTTCTGGCGTTACCGTATCAGCATGCGCGCGCGGGTTCATGCCTGCTGCATTGACAATGATATCAGGGTTGTTGCCGTGGCTTTCACAAGCTTCCTTGATGGCTGTAAGAGGACCGTCGGATACCAAATCTACCGCAACTGGTAAGCCGGTACGGCCTTCAAGTGTTTCTTTGAGGAGTGCTTCCCTGCGGCCCACCACAACAAGATAGGCTCCTGCATCTGACAGAGCGTGTGCGATGGCGCGTCCGATGCCACTGCCACCGCCGGTTATGAGTGCTGTTTTGCCGGTTAGGTCAAAAAGGTTTTGGCTCATGTAGGTTTCCTTAGGTCGTGGACCTCTGAAGTAAGCTTGGATCTCAAATTAGAAAGGGCAACGTATCGCTGCCCTCTCAATCATTCAATTGGTTCGGTTTTTACCCTAGTTGCTTGTAAACCCTGAGTAGCTGAAGAAACCTTCAGACCCCGACGCAGATAGGAAGTCTGGCAACCACAGTGCAAAGCCTGGGAAGATGAAGATCAATGCCAGACCAATCACCTGAATGACCATGAATTGCATCATGCCGAAATAAATATCCTTCAAGTCCCATTCCGGCACAACGCCTTTCAGGAAGTAGGCCGAGAGCGCCACGGGCGGCGATAGCCATGCCGTCTGCAGATTCACGGCCACAAGGATGGCAAACCAGACCAGATTTACGCCCAATTGTTCCAGCAATGGCACAAGGATCGGCACAATGATCAAAACGATCGGCACCCATTCAAGTGGCCAACCGAGTAGGAAGACCAGCGCCATCACCAATATCAGCATTGCTGCGGTTGAAAGCTCGAATGACAGGAGAAGTTCTGTCAGGAACTTTGGTGTTCCAAGGTTTGAGAACACCGCACCAAAGAAGTTCGACGCTGCCACAAGGAACATGATCAACACGGTGATTTCCAGCGTCTTGATAAGGGCGTCGTACATTTTTCCGGCAGTTAGTTTGCGGTATCCCAGAGACAGTAGGATTGCGCCCAATGCACCACACGCAGAGGCTTCTGCAGGGGTTGCCCAACCTGCCAGAATTGAACCCAATGCAAATGCAATGAGGACCGTTGGTGGCACGAGACCCATGAAGAATTCATACCAGAGGTCCGAGAAGAAGAAGCCGCCTGGCTTGTTATTTCGTGACCAGATATAGATAGCAAACATTACACCAATCCAAAGAATTGGAGCAAGCAGACCCGCTAACGGGAAGATTGCTAGTTCGCCTTGCGCACCTGCTATGATCAACCAGATCAGCATGCCCAAGCCAACACCGACACCCGCAACTTCTGCCAAGTAGTAAGGTGATGTTTCAGGCTGCTCGTCTTCCGGAAGAATTGGACCCAATGATGGGTTAATCCAGCAACGCCCTAGTGCATAAATCATATAGAGTGTTGCAAGCAGAATGCCCGGGATAATTGCTGCACGGAACAGGTCTGTCACCGGAACCTCCAGAACCGGACCCATCACAATCAACATGATCGAAGGCGGGATCAAAATACCCAGCGTACCACCAGCGGTAATTGTACCTGCGGCCAGTCGCACGTCATATCCTGAGCGGTTCATGGTTTTTGCAGCCATGATGCCAAGGATGGTTACTGATGCACCCACAATGCCTGTTGCAGCAGCAAAGATTGTAGACACAAACAGAACCGCGATGAAGAGCGCGCCACGTGTGCGTGACATCATCAACTGAACAGCGTTGAACAAGCGTTCCATCAATCCGGCCTGTTCCATCATAATGCCCATGAATATGAACAATGGAACCGCAACCAATTGGTCATCCAACATTGTGGAGTTAACCTGCAAGGTCATCAGGAAGAATGTTACCGCACTATTGGTTCCCCAAGCGCCGAATGTGAACGCCAAGAAAATCAGCGTAAACGAGATCGGGAAGCCAACGAAAATCGAAAACAACATTGCACCAAGCATGATAAGGCCAATAGTTGGTTTTTCGAAATCGAAAATGCCTGAACCGCCAGCTAGTGCATCCCACCAACCACCGAATGGTACGGAGTCACCAAAGAATGTTGAGGTAAATACGATTGCCAGTAAGATTAGATATACAGGTAGGAATTTGATGAACTTGCTTTCCCGCTCCTTGCCCATTTGGTGGAAGGCACGGAAGAGTTCTGGAATGCCCTGTAGCAGCAGTAAAAACGCACCAACCGGCATTGCCAGACGGGCTGGCCAAAGGATGGGAGCCCAAGTGGAGTCCATCGTTGTTTCGTTCTTGATGAAAGCGTCATACCAGAAATCCGCCGCTGACCAGAAGAACAGCATCATGGCCGGGAAGTAGAACATCATATACAAAACCGCATCGACGGTGGCTTGCGTTTTGGGTGTCCAATTCCGATATAGAAAATCAGCGCGGATATGAACGCCACGCATCAATGCGTAACCCGCACCGATCATGAACAACACACCACCTGTCATGCGCGAAATATCATACGCCCATAGGGTAGGGCCCAAGCCCCAAGCGATGGCGACATCATTCATGCCCCAGCCCGTGAGTGTGCCGAACATGGTCCTGGCAAATACTTCAAACACCATCACAAAAATAAGTGGAATGAGAAGTAGGCAGATAATGCGACCTGCCCAGAGGTTCAAAACATCAATGAATGCAGTGATGGGACGTTGCCAAGGCGTCATGTCTTCCGGGGTTTGGCCCGGTTCTTCAGCGCGACGCTCCGCAATAAGTTCGTCGGTGATATCCAGTTCGCCCGGATTTACTTCATCAGCCATTTTGGCTCCTCCCCAGAAGCTTCTCTTTATATGAAAGGGGCCATTATCACTGGTCCATTACATATAAAGAAAAGAAGCGGACGCCCAAAGGCGCCCGCTAATTTGTAGTCTTACTTTAGGCTGTCAGCGAATGCTTTACCCAAAGCTGCGTTTGATGCCTGAGCACCTGCCCAGAAAGGAACAGCGATTGCTGCGAAGTCTTTCTGTGACTGCCAAACTTTTGCGAAGAATGCGTTTTCTGCAGCGTTCTTCTCAAGAAGTGCGCGTGCTGCATTCATGTATGCAGGGAAGTAGTCAGCCGGTGTGTCATGCAACTGAACACCATGGTTGTCAGTCAGGTCTTTAAGAGCCTTACCGTTTTCATAGATGCGGTAAGACATAGCTTTTGAAAGAGAAGCGTTTGCTGCAACTTCAAGAGCTTTCTTCTGATGGTCTGTCATGCCGTTGTATACATCGCCATTGATGTACATGTCGGCGTTAACAACAACCTGGTGAAGACCTTGTAGGTAGTAATGCTTCAGAACTTTCTGGAAGCCGAAGACTGAGTCAGGCTTCGGGCAGCACCATTCAGCAGCATCGATTGTGCCTTTTTCAAGCGCTGGTAGGATGTCTCCACCGCCCATAGCGACAGATGCAACACCGATGTCTTTGTATGCCTGACCAGGGATGCCTGGAGGCGTACGGAAGCGGTACTTACGGAAGTCGTCCATTGATGTGATCGGCTCTTTGAACCAACCCAGAGCTTCTGGACCAACTGGCTGAAGCATGAAGCCTTTAACGTTCACGCCCATTTCTGACCAAAGCTGTTCATATAGCTCTTTACCGCCAGCAAACTGGAACCATGACAAGAATGCCAAGTTGTCCATGCCGATACCGCCACCAGCTGGTGGTGAACCGAACAATGCAGCAGCAGGGTGTTTGCCTGACCAGTAGTGCGTCCAAGCAAATCCGCCTTCCACTAGGCCTTTATCAACAGCGTCTAGTGTTTCTTTAACACCAACAACTGCGCCAGCTGGAAGAACTTCGATTGTGATTGGATCATCAGCTGTAAGTGCAAGCACGTCAGCAGCAAAATCCTTCAACATTGTTACTTCGTCACTTTTTGCAGAAAGCACTGACTGAATACGGATATTCACAGGCTCTGCAACAGCAGTGGTAGTGACCGTCGCAACCAAAGCGGTTGTGGCAAATGCTTTGCCAAGTTTAGTAAGGATAGACATGGTTTTCCTCCCTTGTTGTCGTTCCCCTCCGAATGCATTGGCAGTGGCATCATGTGTTCCCGTCGGAGTACGGGATGATGTAAATCCACCACTATGTAAAACAGGATACTGTCCTGTTTGTTTATGGACTGCGTTCGCAGGATGCGTCTGCAGTTCATTCTTATGTTTCATCGCTCCTGTGCGATGAAAATTCTTTAGTTCGGGGCCTAACTTAAGCCCGGCACTCCGCCTGTGCCATTGAAATATGCAAGCAGCCCACGATTTGGATCGAAGATGCCTTTATACATCATTTCAGCGGACACATAGATTAGTACGATCAATCCAAGCCACGAAATCCATGGATAACTTGTTAGTAGTTTCATGATCATCGTAGCGAAGCAAGCCATCGCTATGATTGCGATTGCAAGACCGATGACCAGTTTAGTGGAGTCACCATCAGCAATTGCAGCGACTGCAAGCACGTTGTCGATAGACATGGATACGTCAGCCAAGGTGATAGTCCACAGAGCCGAAGCAAGCGATCTTCGAGGCGCGCCTGTATATCCAGCTTCCAGATTATCAGCGCCTTCCATTGCTGAAAGTGCTTGTTGTTCAGCCTGTTCCCTGATTTCCTGATATAGTTTGTAACATACCCAAAACAGTAGGATCGAACCGATCAGCAATAGTCCTGGCACGCCCAGAAGCTTGGTTGCAACGAGTGCGAAAATTACTCGCAATACGGCAGCTACTATCATCCCGAAAAGAATAGCTTTTTTGCGCAGCTCAGGCGAAAGCCCCGCAGCGGCCATGCCGATAATCAATGCGTTGTCACCTGATAAAACAATGTCAGCAACGATGATTTTGAAATAATCAGCAAATAGGTCAATCATTAACGTGCATCCTCCAAAATCATGTCGGAAGCTTTCTCGCCGATCATCATTGCTGGTGCATTAGTGTTTCCCGATACTATGATCGGCATTATTGAGCAGTCGGCAACCCGTAAGCCTTCAATTCCACGAACTTTAAGCCGTTCATCAACGACGGCCATGGAATCCGGTCCCATTTTACAGGTTCCTGTCGGATGATAAATTGTGGTTGCTGTATCACGAGCCCAATTAAGCAGTGAATCGTAATCATCATCACTGATGTGGTCGCTAGGGCCGTGAGATTCGGTCACAATGGATTTTAACGGCTCTTGTCGTGCGATTTGTCGTGCAATGCGAATGCCATCTACGATGGTGTCGCAGTCGAGTTTGGTTGACAGATAATTGGGATGAATTTTTGGATAATCGCGCATGTCCGATGAAACAAGCTCGAGATGCCCTGTACTTTCTGGGCGCATCTGGAGCACAGACGCGGTGAATGCAGAAAATTTATGTGGCCCATCTGCCGGCTTATCCGCACTCCAAGGTTGAATGTGGAATTGAATATCCGGTGTGGCAAGTTCAGGGCGGGTTTTCAAAAACCCTGTGCCCAAGCTTGCAGCCATTGTCATTGGGCCAGTTCTGCGAAGTGCATATTCCACGCCGATCAATGCCTGACGAAACAGATTGCCGACTTCCGTATTGATTGTCGGCACATTTACCTTGAACACAGGGCGGGCCTGCAAATGGTCTTGCAGGTTTTTACCAACGCCTTTGAGTTCTTTGCGAACTTCAATACCGTGTTGTTTTAACTCGTCTGCCGCGCCAATGCCTGATGTCATCAACAGTTGTGGCGAACCAATCGCGCCTGTTGAAAGAATGACTTCTTTATTTGCTGTCAGTTCAACAAGCTTGCCTTTGATGCGAACGCGCATGCCTATTGCTCGATTTCCATCGAAGGTAATTCCTTCAGCTTGAGCGTTCGTGAATATTTTTAGATTAGGACGGTTTTTAGCAGGGTTTAAGTAAGCTACAGCCGATGAACATCTGCGGCCATTTTTTGCGGTCAGTTGAAAATAGCCCACGCCTTCTTGGTCAGGACCATTATAATCTTCAGTCTCGCGATAACCTGCATTGACTGCTGATTCGATCCAAGCATCGACCACTTTACGTTTCAGGCGGCTTGGCGAAACATGTAACGGGCCATCTGTACCGCGATACTCGCTGCCATTGGATTCCCATGTTTCCGATTTGCGAAAATACGGTTCGATGTCAGACCAGGCCCAGCCCGTATTGCCCAATTGACGCCAGCCATCATAGTCTTCGGCTTGTCCGCGCACATACAAAAGACCGTTGATCGAACTTGATCCACCCAATACGCGGCCCCGTGGCCAAGCGATAGAGCGTCCGTTGAGACCCTTATCGGGTTCTGTCTTATAACCCCAATCCGTTTTAGGGTTGCCCATGGTTTTGAAATAGCCGACTGGAATGTGAATCCAAGGAGACGAGTCTTTTCCGCCGGCCTCAATAACTGCGACCGAATACTTTGAATTGGCTGAAAGTCTGTTTGCTAAAACACAGCCTGCAGAGCCTGCTCCAACAACGATAAAGTCAAAATTCAAAAAATTTTCTCCAAGTACTGGACATAAATCTCAAAAAATGAGACTTTTTGTCCCGCTTATTAACTCAAACATGATTTGCGGTACTTCGCAAGGGGAAAATAAAACATGTTGAGTTGGTGTGGAGAAATAAACGGGAGGAAGTAATGAGTGAGAGTAGTCGGATACCGACCAATCAACGTACGTTGCGCATATTAGAAGTAATGGGTAATTCAGATCGTCCGATGACGCCCACGGAGATCAACGCGGAACTGGGATTGCCAAAACAAACCATCCACCGTTTGTGTGCCACATTAGAAACCGAAGGTTTTTTGGTTCGCGAGACAAACGGCAAGCGTTTGCAGCCAAGTATTCGGTTGAAGAACATGGCATCGGGGATTTTGTTCAACTCCCGAAGTAATGTTGCTACGCACCAAGTCCTGACAGGTGTCTCCAGTTCAATCAATGAGACTGTAAACTTGGTAATTCCTGAGGATGCTGGCATGTTATATCTGGATAGGGTGGAGACCGACTGGCCGTTTCGTATTCAGCTTCCCGTAGGTTCGAATGTTCCATTTCATTGTACTGCAAGTGGTAAGACATTCCTGTCCAGCATGGCGCCAGCCCGCCGTAAATCGATAGTTAAAAGCCTCGATCTCAAACCACTCACCGAAAACACATTCACAGACAAGGATAAATTCTTGGATGAGTTAGCGCTTATTGCGAAGCAAGGATATGCGGTTGATAATGAGGAATTCATGACGGGCATGATTGCGATTGCTGTTCCTGTCCGAGATCAAAATGGCAAATATTGTGCGTCCTTAGCATTTCACGCACCTACCCAGCGAATGTCCCTGCAGACTGCGATGGAGCATCGCGAGACGTTGGTAGAAGGGGCCAGTAAACTTTCCGAGACACTCTTTCATTAGGGCCAGATTAGCAGTACGAATCTGTTTAATAAATCAGGGGGGTGCTGCCTCCGTACACCAAAAGGATGTTTCATATGACAAAAATTACCGGTTCATGCCTGTGTGGCGAAATCTCATATGAAGGGGATGCTGACATTAAAATGGTGATCAATTGTCATTGTTCTGACTGCCAGAGTGTAACGGGCTCCGTTCACGGTACTATGCTATTTGTTGAAGAAGACAAGATCACTGTTTCTGGTTCGCCTTCAGAATTCAAACATGGTGCGGATAGCGGCAATACACTTACCAAAGTATTCTGCGGTAAATGCGGATCGCAATTGATGGGGCGCAACACTGCGCGCGCTGGTGTTATCGGATTGCGTGCCGGACCGATTGACCAGAAAGAGCTGATCACTCCGGGCATGGATATTTATTGCGATAGTGCGATTGCATCGACACCCATGAGCGATGGAACCAAGAAATTCCCCCAAATGCCTCAGTAGAGTTTTCGGATTGGTTTAGTTCAACTCAACTCAATCATTGCTCAGGGAACAAAATCCCCCAAGCTTAGAGCGTATCTGGCTTGGATTGAACCGTTTGAACGCCGTGGCGTTTGTGCT
>CAZEPF010000050.1:0-17402 GCA_964514045.1 uncultured Rhizobiaceae bacterium
CCGATGAACTATGCCAAGTTCCCATCGGATTATTTGGGTTTGAAAAGTATAGAATTGCGGCTTTTGTTTCTTCTGCTTTCGCCAACACGTGTTCGGGACTTTCATGATCATTCTCATAAGGAACAAAATGCAGATTACCGCCATGTGAGTTGATATGAAAATTGAACGTTGGATACGACCCTAGTGACGTAACGACGTTAACATCGGGTTCAACAAACATCTGTGAAAGACACCCCAATAAGCCATCAATCCCCTCCCCGACTACAATGTTCTCAGGCTTTACCCGATGATGAAGCGCCAGCGCATTTCTCAGCTCTTGATTGTCCGGATCACCATATTTCCAACTGCCAAGAACTGCAGCCTGCATGGCTTCAATCGCCCGTGGCGAAGGTCCAAAACAACTTTCATTTGCGCCTAATCTTGCTCGAAATTTAATTCCTGAGTCACGTTCCTGAGCCTCTGGCCCCACGAAAGGAACCGTATGAGGAAGTGCTTCAACAGTTTTTGTGAAAGGAATGTTTTTCATAGGCGCAATTTCCTATCTATCTTTTTGCCAAACAAAAAATGGTGCTTTGCCTGGCCTCACTGAAATCGATTGTCGTAATTCATCATCAATGCCATCGCTAATCAATGTGCCGCCCGCCATGGAAGCAAGAAACGGCTCAAAATCACGACCAAATACTTTGAAATGATCTTCCTGTAAAAACTGCTTAAGGCGCTGTTTATCGTCTTCAAAATGTTCGCCACCCTCTTTTGTGTCCAAATCTAGATAAGGACCAGGTATACTCAGAACCATCGTACCACCGGGTTTCAAAATTCTTGCAAACTCAGGCAAATGATCTTTATAACTTCCAGGAATATGTTCCAGCACATGATTATGCAGGATCACGTCAAAATACTGGTCTGGAAAAATGTCATAGTCGTTAGGAAAAAATAACTTGAGGCATTGCTCGTGCGGATAGCGTTCAGGACTTGCATCTGCCGTGATATATCCTGCACCAAAAATAGCTTGCAAACCGGCAACCAAACATTTTTCAGGGGCCATATGTAGTGCACGTGAGTTAGCGGGCATGGATTTGTCAGCAAACAATCGTTGGTAAAGCGCGTGAGCCACACGGTGTCGTGCCTTTGAACCACACGATGCACAGCGTTCGGCAGGTCTACCGCGATACTCCAGAAACTCTTGCGATCCACAAATATTGCATGCCACGATCTGAAATCTCACTTGAATCGTTCAAATTATCTGTCAGCTACCAGACATTTGCCTGAATGAACACCTCGTAGAAGACCATCAAGATCACTATACTAAAACCTGATTCGAGGCATACCCTGTTTTATCCACCAGCACTCCAAGTTCAAAAACCATGACCGATACTTCAAATGATCTTTTTTCTGTCAAGTCTTCACAGTCTTTGGAGGACACGTCTATACCCACACCACCAGCAAATAAGGGTGTGAAAGAAGATTATTCAGCCTCTGATATTGAAGTTCTTGAAGGCCTTGAGCCTGTTCGTCGCAGACCGGGTATGTATATCGGCGGCACAGACGACAAGGCGCTGCATCACCTTGTTGCCGAGGTGCTTGATAACTCGATGGATGAGGCCGTTGCAGGACACGCCAATTGGATTGAAGTACATCTGGATACGCAAGGATATTTGTCTGTCACTGATAATGGACGCGGCATCCCTGTCGACCCTCATCCAAAGTTCAAAGATAAGTCTGCACTTGAAGTGATCATGACCACATTGCATGCGGGCGGTAAGTTTGACTCAGGTGCGTATGAAACCTCCGGTGGCCTGCATGGTGTTGGCGTATCTGTGGTGAACGCATTGTCAGAACATCTTGTCGTTGAGGTTGCACGCAACAAGCAACTTTATGTTCAGGAGTTTGAAAAAGGCATTCCAAAAGGACAGCTAAAAGACGGTGGCGGCGTTCACAATCGACGCGGCACCAAAGTGTCCTTCAAGCCCGATCCAGAAATTTTTGGTGTAAACTGTAAATTTGATCCAGCCCGCCTGTTTAAGATGGCTCGTTCAAAAGCCTATTTATTTGGTGGAGTAGAAATCCGCTGGACCTGCGATCCGTCTCTCATCAAAGAAGGCATGGAAGCAACAGAAAAGGCTGTATTTCACTTCCCCGGTGGGTTGAAAGATTATCTGGAAGCATCAATCGGCAAGGCGCATAAAGTAACCACCGAACCCTTTGCAGGCAAATCAGACAAGACCTCTGGCCACGGCTCACTGGAATGGGCTGTGACTTGGCATGGTGATGATGGTTTCGTAAATTCATATTGCAATACCATCCCAACTCCAGAAGGTGGCACGCACGAAGCCGGATTCAGGATCGCCCTTACACGTGGTCTCAAAGCTTACGCAGAAATTCTTGGCAATAAAAAAGGCGCGATAATCACCACAGATGATGTGATGACATCGGCTGCTGCCATGTTGTCAGTATTCATCCGTGAACCAGAGTTTGTAGGACAGACTAAAGACAAACTGGCGACGGTAGAAGCTCAGAAAATTATTGAAAATTCTATTCGTGATCCATTCGACCATTGGCTTGCTGCCTCCCCTCAACAGGCCAGCAAATTACTGGAATGGGTGATCGACCGGGCTGACGAACGATTACGACGCCGTAAAGAAAAAGAGATCAACCGCAAATCTGCAACACGCAAATTACGCTTGCCCGGTAAACTTGCAGATTGTTCGGCAAATGCAAAAGGCGGCACAGAACTTTTCATAGTCGAGGGCGATTCTGCGGGAGGCTCTGCCAAGCAGGCAAGAAACCGCGTATCGCAAGCTATCCTGCCCTTACGCGGTAAAATTCTAAACGTTGCGAATGCCGGACGCGAAAAGCTCGCGGCAAACCAACAGATCGCAGATTTAATTCAAGCATTGGGTTGTGGCACCAGAAGCAAATACCGCGATGATGATCTTCGTTACGACCGCATTATTATCATGACCGATGCGGACGTTGATGGCGCTCATATTGCTTCCCTGCTCATCACTTTCTTCTACCAAGAAATGCCCGACCTTATCCGCGATGGAAAGCTTTATCTGGCTATACCGCCACTCTATAAGCTCAGCCAAGGTGGCAAGACGCTTTACGCACGCGATGATGCCCACAAGGACCAGCTTTTGGAGAGCGAGTTTACCGGCAATAAAAAAGTTGAGATTGGCCGCTTCAAGGGGCTGGGTGAAATGATGCCAGCACAGTTGAAAGAAACAACCATGCATCCGGGCAAGCGCTCACTGCTGCGTGTTGAAATTCCAGAAGTTGAAGAAAACACAACACGCTCAACCGTGGATCAGTTGATGGGCAATAAGCCCGAGGCTCGTTTTAAATTCATTCAGGAGAATGCCGAATTTGCTGAAGACGGATTTTTGGATGTTTAATACACACGCCGTAGTTAACCATAAAAATTGACTTTAGGGCCCTTTTGGCATAATTCCTGCACAAGAATAGCTGAAACAAACTTCAGCATCAGGCGTTGTTACTTTAACAACCCTTCATATTTAGCACGAAAGCAATCATCTACGACATGAGTTTCGAAACCCTCGGACTGAGCAAGAAGGTATTAAAAGCCGTTGAGGCTTCCGGATATACCGACCCAACTCCCATTCAGGCGGAAGCCATTCCCCACATCATGCAACATCGTGATGTACTGGGTATTGCGCAAACAGGTACGGGTAAAACAGCCTCTTTCACGCTCCCCATGCTTTCTCTGCTTGAAAAGGGCCGTGCTCGCGCTCGTATGCCCCGCACGCTCATTCTTGAGCCAACACGCGAACTTGCTGCACAAGTTGAAGAAAACTTAAACCGATACAGTGCCAATCAGAAACTTACCGTTGCGCTGCTCATCGGGGGTGTATCGTTTGAGGATCAGTTCCGAAAACTAGACCGTGGCGCTGATATTTTGATCGCCACTCCGGGGCGCCTTCTGGACCATTTCGAACGGGGCAAGCTGCTGCTTACGGGCGTTGATGTTCTTGTTATCGACGAAGCTGACCGAATGCTTGATATGGGTTTTATTCCCGATATCGAAAAAATTTGTAAGTTAGTACCTTTCACGCGGCAGACCCTATTTTTCTCGGCCACCATGCCAACGGAAATTGAAAACCTTGCGAACAAGTTCCTTCAAAACCCTGTCGAAGTTACAGTTGCTCCTCCCTCGTCAACATCAGAAACGATCAAACAATACGCAGTCGCAACACCTGTTGAAGATTGGGAAAAGCGCGGCACGCTTCGAACACTGATAGATGGGGCCAAAGAACTCAAAAACGGCATCATATTCTGTAACCGTAAGCGCGATGTTGCAACCGTATGGCGTTCGCTAGACAAACACGGATATTCTGCTGGGGCGCTTCATGGCGACATGGATCAAACAAGCCGCATGGCTACTTTGGCCGCGTTTAAGGATAATAAGATCAAACTACTGGTCGCAAGTGATGTGGCAGCGCGTGGGTTAGATATTCCTGACGTTAGCCATGTATTCAACTTTGACGTACCAGTAAATGCAGAAGACTATGTGCACCGGATTGGTCGAACAGGGCGTGCAGGACGTGAAGGCACTGCCTATATGATCGTAACGCCGGAAGAGCAAAAAGGATTCGATGCAATCATTAAATTGATCAACAAAGATGTTGAATGGTTGAACGATGCAGTTGAATGGGATGCACGCGCAGGTCGCAAAGGTCGAGGCCGCAAGCCAAGACCTGATAAGTCTGAAAGCAAATCGGAAGCTAAATCCGACACGCCCAAAAAACCAAGACGCGAAAAGCAAGCTCACAAAGATCAGGATATTAGCGTTTCAGACGCAGCACATGCGTTTGGCGGAGAAGAAAACGTTCCAGCTTTCTTGCTCAACTCTTAGCCTGAATTACAACTTTAGTTTTCTCTGCGACGGTGACTTTGCTTGATCAATTCTAGCAGCTGCTGAAAATGCTCTCTCTGCCCATTCGGCAAATTCTTCAGGATCGTCTACGAGAAATTCAGGCATGTACCAATAACCCATGCTGACAGACTTTCGGGTTTTATGTTCGTAAATCCACTCACTACTTCCCGCAGCTACAAAGTCAGACCTGGTCTCATCATCGACCTTTAACGCAATACGACCGTCACCCATAGCAAGCGCAAACATCAAACTGTGGCGGAAGATACCAACACCACCAAACATTTTGCGTATACGCGTATGAGGCACCACTGAAAACAAATCTTCAAGATATGCCATGAATTCTGGTGTGATAGCCATCGGCCTTAGGGTCAAGACCCTAATCACCGTCCCAGTACATACACTCGATTTTATGACCATCTAAATCGCGCATGAAACATCCATAATAGGGTTGGCCATAATGCGGTCGTGGTCCCGGTTCTCCTTCCGGCTTTGCACCTGCTTCCAGTGCAGCCTTCCAAAAATCATGCACAGCTTCCTTATTGGGTGCCATAAATGCGAAATGCGTACCATTCGCAATTTCTGCTTTACCGTCATCATGCGGAGTATTCACCCAGAACTCGGGAAATATTTTGCCATAGGCAATTGCATCAACTTCTTCGATTTCTTCTATCCGCTTTGCACCAATGGTTGCCATGACAGAATCATAAAATGCGATGGCCTTTTTAAAGTCATTCGTACCGATTGAAACATGGGACATAACACTCGGGTTTTCATCACTCATTTTCTCTCTCCCAAATTGAAGGATTACGTTGTGCGCCATACAGCGAATTCATAGCCATTTACATCTTCGAATTGGAACCTTTCGCCCCCAGGAAATTCGAAAACTTCTTTGGTTATCTTACCCCCTGCCCGTTTTACTTTGTCTAGCGCAATTGCAAGATCAGAATGATACAAGACAATCAACGCACCACCGGTCTTCACCGGATCATGGGTGTGAAAACCACCCTTTATGCGCCCATCGGTAAACTCACAATAGGTTGGTCCATAGTCCGTGAACGTCCAGCCAAAACAGTCTGAGTAAAATTTCTGACTCGCAGTAATGTCATGTACCGCAAACTCAATATAGTCGATACAATCGTCAATCTGTTGAATTGGCGTTTTCATATGTTTGTCCATTTGACTTTATGTATGTCTAACGTTCAATATTTTAGGACTGATCGCAAGGGCCTCGAATATGAAACTCACATTACACCATGTAAACTTCGCCACAGAAAATGTGGGCCGTCTCGACAAATTTTATAGAGATGTTCTGTATCTCGAAGACGAAACAGATGACTTGCCTCAGCGTGAAAAACACAAAGGATATCCGGGCGACGTGTCGTTTTTAACCGACGGCAGAATTCAATTTCATCTGGCCGAGAAAGACTTAGAAGTTGGCTTTCGTACAGGACACGCCGTAAATCCGGTTGACCGTGGGCACATTGCCTATCGCACAGATGATATTGATCAATTCAAAAAACATTTGGAAGCCAAGAGCATTTCATACTCAGATTACGGCAATATCGCTGTGAATGGCTGGCAGCAAATTTTTTTCTACGATCCAGATGGTAATGTAATTGAAGTGCATCAGGTTCATGAGCAATAGGTTGGCTTAGTCAGCCAGTGTCATGCCCATTGTCCAGAAATCTGCTTCCAGTTTGGTAGCCTGACGGAACAGTTCCAACAATCGTGGATATCGTGCTTCGGTAAAGCTGGTCTCCGCGAGCTTATCCAATAGATCACGCGTACCTTGTGCAATTTCCTGATACTCGTCAGAGGCATATTCCGAAATCCAGACGGTATATGGATTGTCATCTGATTGACCGTTTGGCAGTGCTGCAAGACGCGCGCCTATTTCCGCATAACCAATCATGCACGGCGCAAGCGCCACAAACAGATCAAGAATATCACCCGCCTGCCCCGCTTCAAGAACATACCGCGTGTAAGCAATGGTTGCTTGCGCTTCCGGCGTTGCCTCAACCTCATCGGGTGACAATCCCCACTGAGCACATAGTTTGAGATGTAATTGCATTTCCGTATCAAGAATGGCTTTCAGTCCCTCAAGTGCACCACGCATTTCTTCGAGGTTACGTGCCTTGTAAACAGCCAAAGCATGGGCACGGGCAAACTGAATCAGAAATAAATAGTCTTGAATTAGATAATGCTGGAAAGATTTCTTATCGAGCGTTCCCTCACCCATACGCTCAACAAATTCATGACAGGCATAGGAGTTCCATTCAGCGGAACAATCTGCCTTCAAACGCTCAAACAATTTCATGATTTAGCTATTTGCCATTTCGCGGGCTTGGATCATTTCAGGTGTCATTTCTACAGGGGTAAGTTCGACGCTTTCCCCGCACCCACAGGCAGACGTCTGGTTTGGATTGTTAAACACAAAACCCGTCCGCAGTTTAGTGATCTCAAAATCAAGTTGCGTTCCCAGCAGAAATAAAACTGCCTTAGGATCCACGTAAACCGTGCCCTCAGGAATGATTACTTTGTCTTCCCCTGGCAGGCCCTGATCGGCTAGGTCAACGGTGTATTCCATACCCGCACAACCACCATTCTTTACACCAATGCGAATACCTTCGGCATCAGGGTTAGAAGACATGATGTCTGCAATACGGCTACGCGCTGCATCTGTTAAGGTAATAACTTCAAATCCGGCCATATTCCGACTCCGTTGTGAAACCTAATATAAGTACGAAATCATACTAATACCAGCCAAGGGCTACCTGTGCCTCTTCGGACATGCGCTCCGGCGTCCATGGCGGATCGTAGGTCATATCAACTTCCACATCCATGACACCTTGAACTGTTGCAACCGCATCACGCACCCAATTTGGCATTTCACCGGCTACTGGACAGCCAGGCGCAGTTACAGTCATGACGATTTTGATCAGGCGGCTGTCTTCAATATCAACCTTATAGATCAAACCCAGTTCATAAATATCGGTTGGAATCTCAGGATCGTATACAGTCTTCAGCGCAGCGATAATATCGCGCGTAATCCGCTCAACTTCATCAGCCGGAATAGATGAAACACTATCCGTTGCCAATTCCAGTGAATTGGGTTGCTCATCCAAATTTACGTTTGCATCATCCATTAAATTTATCCAAAGAAGCTACGCGCTTTTTCAAGCGCTTCTACCAATACGTCCACTTCGCTTTTTGTATTATACATACCAAAAGATGCTCTGCATGTGGAGGTCACGCCGTATTTTTGTAAAAGTGGTTGCGCGCAGTGCGTACCAGCTCTCACAGCAACGCCTGAACGATCAATTACCATTGACACATCATGAGCGTGAATACCCTCAAGTTCAAACGAAAAAATGGCACCTTTGTCAGGCGTATTTCCAAAAATTCTTAGGGAATTAATCTTCGACAATTGTTCCTGCGTATAATCGCGCAATTCATTTTCGTGAGCAGCAATTGCGTCACGTCCAATGCTCTCCATATAATCAAGTGCGGCACCCAAACCAATCGCTTGTGCAATCGGCGGCGTACCGGCCTCAAAGCGATGCGGAGGATCGGCATAGGTAACTTCATCCTCCATCACATCGAGGATCATCTCTCCCCCACCCTGATAGGGCTGCATGGATTTAAGAAACTCCATCTTTGCGTAGAGAACACCAATGCCCGAAGGACCATAAAGTTTATGACCCGTCACACAGTAAAAATCGACGTCCAAATCCTGAACATCCACCGGAAGATGAACCGCTCCCTGTGAACCATCCGCAAGCACAGGAATGCCACGCTCATGCGCAATAGCGCAAACTTCTTTCAGTGGAACAATCGTTCCAAGCACATTTGACATATGCGTGATTGCAACCAGTTTGGTCTTGTCACTTAGCGCTTCACGGAATGTATCCATGTTAAACGCACCGTCTTCATCAACGTAAACCCATTTGAGTTTAACACCCATGCGCTCACGCAAGAAATGCCACGGAACGATGTTAGAATGATGCTCCATGATGGAGAGAACAATTTCATCCCCCTCCTTCAGATGCTTCATCGCCCAACCATAGGCCACCAGATTGATGGCCTCGGTTGTTCCCTTGGTGAAGATGATTTCATCCACACTAGGCGCATTGAGAAACGAACGTACTTTTTCGCGCGCGTTTTCATAGGCCTCGGTCGTCGCATTGGAAAGATGATGCAAACCGCGATGCACATTCGAATACTCATTCGAGTACACATGGCTCACAGCATCTATAACAGCCTTGGGCTTTTGTGCAGACGCTCCATTATCAAGATACACGAGCGGCTTGCCATGCACTTCGCGTGATAGAATTGGAAAGTCGGCGCGAATGGCCTCAACATCGTAACTCATTAGATATTTGTATCCAGCCAGTTATCAATAATACCGATCAGCGCTTGTTCCATCACATCGCCTGCATCAAGCTCTTCAACAACTTCATCCACGAACGCCTTAATCAAAAGCGCGCGAGCAGTCTTTTCGTCAATGCCGCGCGCTTTCATGTAGAACATGTGGTCGTCTTCAATGTCTGTCACAGTCGCACCATGCGCACAGATGACATCATCTGCAAAAATCTCAAGCTCCGGCTTTGCTGAGAAGTCACCCTCGTCAGTAAGCAAAAGCGTGTTACATGCCATCTGCGCATCGGTTTTTTGAGCAGGTTGAGCAACTTTAATCTGCCCCTGAAACACGCCATGCCCATCACCTGCAACCACATTGCGGAACAGTTCTTCCGCATTGGTGTGAGGAACATTATGCTCAAGAACGGTGGTTACATCGATATGCGCACCATCACCCACAAGGTTTACGCCACGAATAGCTAGGTTTGCATTCTCACCATTTACAGCAACTTTAATTTCCTGCCGCACAAGCTTGCCGCCAGCGTTCAACACAAAAACCGATAGGTCGGTATCTTTAGCAAGTTCAACATTCAAACGAGCCAAACGCGTTGCCGCCTCACCTTCCTGTTGAATGATATACCAGACAGCCTTTGCGCCCTCTTCCAGCACAAGTTCAGAAACACTCGTTGCTAGACTTTTCACACCTTGGTCAGAAATATGACGCTCAATCACATGCCCTTCACCGCCTGCTTTCACAGTAACCTTGTGAGATGCGCCAGAACGCATTTCAGAAGTCGAGACATGCCCTAAACCAAGCGGTTTTTCTGCCGTGGCATTACCACTGATAACAAACTCAATCGCATCACCTGCGGTCGCAGCATTCATTGCAACAATCGCATCATTGATATCGTTCGAGTTCAGCTTAGAGGCACCCGTCGACATCGTAACACCAGATGGCAACTCTTCATTACCGGATATCTTGCCGTCTTTTAGCGAAACTAAATGCGTTTCAACAATCGGAGCGTAATCTGTACCAGCGCCAGCACTGTCAGCTTCCAACGGCACATCGCGCAACAATGCCCGAAGGTCTGTATAGTGAAAACTCTCAACCCTGCGACTTGGTAGCGGAAACCCTAAAGTTTCTTCCGCCGGTGTTTTTTGAATACTCATTTCAGGTTCCTCAGGCAGCGCGCGCAATTACGTCGGCGTAGCCATTTTCTTCCAAGTGTAGTGCAAGCGATTTATCACCGGATTCAATGATACGACCTTGATAAAGAACATGCACGCTATCGGGCACAATATGCTCAAGCAAACGCTGATAATGCGTGATCACGAGAAACGCGCGCTCCGGATCACGAAGGCGGTTCACACCGTCAGACACGATCTTCAACGCATCAATGTCGAGACCAGAATCCGTTTCGTCCAACACGCAAAGTTTTGGCTCCAGAAGCTGCATCTGAAGAATTTCTGCACGCTTTTTCTCACCACCAGAAAACCCTACGTTCAAAGCACGTTTAAGCATGTTAAAATCGATGTTTAACTCCCCCGCAGCAGCCTTCACCGTCTTGATAAACTCGGGCGTTGTGTATTCTGCCTCGTCTCTCGCCTTGCGTTGTGAATTCATGGCCGCTTTAAGAAAGTTCATGGTCGGGACGCCAGGTATTTCCATCGGGTATTGGAATGCCAAAAACACACCGGATGCGGCTCGCTCGTCCGGCTCCATTTCTAGAATGGATTCACCATTGAAGAGAATCTCACCTTCGGTGACTTCATAATCGTCTTTACCGGCAAGCACATAAGAAAGCGTCGATTTACCAGACCCGTTTGGTCCCATAATCGCAGCCACTTCGCCCGCCGCAACCGATAGGCTCAGCCCTTTTAGAATTTCTGTTTCTTCTTCCGCAATACGGACGTGTAGGTTTTTAATTTCTAGCATTTTCTTCTCCGTCATCCTTACGATTGCCGCTCGGATATAAATCATTCAAACTTCTTATCAGGGCGGCTTGGCTAAAAGCCAAAGCGTTATTCTGGTTTGTTATCACCCATATATTTCATCACGATCGAGCCAACCCATGGACCCATCATCCAAACAATTAAGCCCCAAACAGGCGTCCAGCTTTTGTCTGTTTCCCCCATCAACATTTCCAAACCCGGAAGTGCGATGAAGACGATAGGAAATACAATAATCCACAAAAATACGATCAATCGCATCCAGATGGACGATAAAAACCGTTCGCGGTTCATGGGCTTACCCGACACTACCTTCAAGCGAAATACCGATCAGTTTTTGCGCTTCGACCGCAAATTCCATCGGCAGTTCCTGAATTACTTCCTTCACAAATCCGTTAACGATCAGCGCAATCGCTTCTTCTTCAGGGATACCCCTTTGAAGACAGTAGAAAAGTTGATCATCCGAGATTTTAGAAGTGGTTGCTTCATGCTCAAACTGAGCAGTTGAGTTTTTCGCTTCAATGTAAGGCACGGTGTGCGCCCCACACTGATCACCAATCAACAAGGAATCACACTGCGTAAAGTTCCGCGCATCAGCAGCTTTTTTATGAGCAGAGACCTGACCACGATAAGTGTTGCTAGAACGCCCTGCCGAAATTCCTTTAGAGATAATCCGGCTCTTGGTGTTCTTACCAAGATGCAACATCTTGGTGCCACTATCTACTTGCTGGGCACCATTAGAAACAGCAATTGAGTAGAACTCGCCCTGCGAACCATTACCGCGCAATATGCATGATGGATATTTCCATGTGATTGCAGAGCCGGTTTCAACCTGCGTCCATGCGATCTTGGAATTGTCTCCACGGCAATCACCACGCTTGGTCACAAAGTTGTAGATGCCGCCCTTGCCAGTCTCATCACCCGGATACCAGTTTTGAACGGTTGAATATTTAATCTCCGCGTCTTCCATAGTGACGAGTTCAACGACCGCTGCATGAAGCTGGTTTTCATCACGCTGCGGCGCGGTACACCCTTCTAGGTATGAAACGTAAGAGCCTTTTTCAGCGATAATAAGCGTACGCTCAAACTGGCCAGTATTCATTTCATTGATGCGGAAATACGTAGATAATTCCATCGGGCAACGAACACCTTCCGGCACATATACAAACGAGCCATCGGTAAACACTGCACAATTGAGCGTTGCGTAATAATTGTCTGTCACGGGCACAACGCTTGCCAGATATTTCTTGATCAACTCAGGATGCTCGCGAATAGCCTCCGAGATAGAACAGAAAATTACGCCAGCCTTCGCCAACTCCTCTTTGAAAGTCGTGACCACAGAAACAGAATCAAACACGGCATCTACGGCAACACGACCCGATGAATACACATTGTCAGATGCTTCTTCATTATCATCTGATGGGCTTGGGTCACCCGGGCGACGAACACCTGCAAGAATCTCTTGTTCCTTCAAGGGAATGCCAAGCTTCTCATACGTTTTAAGAAGTTCAGGGTCTACCTCATCGAGAGACTTAGGGCCGTCTTCAAAGTTTTTCGGCGCTGCGTAATAATAGATATCCTGAAAGTCGATCTTTGGATAATCAACACGCGCCCAATTTGGCTCATCCATCTGCTTCCAGCGCTCAAAAGCTTCTAAGCGCCATTCGAGCATCCACTCAGGCTCTTCTTTCTTGGCGGAGATAAACCGGATGATATCTTCATTCAGACCCTTGGGAGCCTTCTCGGATTCAATCTCGGTTGAAAACCCGTATTTATACTTGTCGACGTCAATTTCCGCGACTGCATCAATGGTTTCCTGAACTGCAGGCATACACCTTCTCCAAACTATGCGGCCATTCGGCCAATTATTGTTTTCCATGCATCGAGGAAGCGGCTTGCCTCTTCCTCGGTCGAATTCCATCCAACACTAACGCGTAACGCGCCAGCCATTTCTTCATCACTTGCACCCATGGCACTGAGCACATGACTTTGTTTTACTTTGCCTGACGAACACGCCGAACCTGATGAAACAGACACGCCATCCAAATCGAGTGAAACCAATGCTGTTTCTGCTTTTACTCCAGGCACAGAAAAACAGGATGTATTCGGCAAACGATCAACACCACCACCAAAGATGACAGGTTGAGAAACGCCATTACCAGCTTCCCTTGATATAGTACCAAGACCAGCCTCTATCGAGTCCCGCAACTGCTTTTTCTGGATATTCTTATTCAGGTTTTGCAAATGCCATGCACATGCGGCACCAAAACCTGCAATTGCTGCTACATTCTCGGTTCCACCACGATGATAGTTTTCCTGTCCGCCACCGATTATCAAAGGTTTGGGTGACTGACTGCCATTCGCCAAAACAAGCGCACCTGCTCCCTGCGGCCCGCCAACCTTATGGCTGGAGACAATCAGAAAGTCTGCACCTAGATTTACAATAGAAACCGGAACTTTTCCCAATGCCTGAACCGCGTCAACAAACAGCAGCCCATCGTGAGCGTGTACGATTTCGGAAATCTCTCGGATAGGCTGAACAATACCTGTCTCGTTATTTGCCATTTGTATAGCAATAAGTGACAAGCCTGTTGAAACATCATGCTGTCCCAAAACACTACTCAATGTATCAAGATTGATCAGACCGTTATCATGAACTGGGAGTGTCGAAATGTTTTCTTTAGCGAAACGTCCACCAGCAAGAACACAAGGATGCTCTGTTTCACAGACATAGAGTTGTGACATGGCCACCTCTTGCCCACCCGCTCTAACAACAGGCGAAAGTGCATGCATCGCCGCTTCTGTTGCACCGGAGGTAAAAATCACATTGGCAGGATTTGCCTCAATTAAGTCTGCCACTTGGCTTCGCGCAGCCTCAACTATTTTTCTTGCCTGACGCCCTTCATGGTGAACAGAGGATGGATTACCCGAATCTGAAAGCGTTTCGACCACAACATCACGCGCGCACTCCAGCATGGGTGCGGTGGCATTATAATCAAAATAGACCCGATTTGGACCCGACATTACCAATATCTCGCGACAAAAGCGTTACAGAATGGCCACCCGGAAAGAGCATTCGCGCAATTTCCTTGAAATTTGTACCTGTGTTTGTTTACAAAGGCCCTTCAAGAAGGTTGGGGTAATAGCCAGTTTTGAATAATTCTAAACTGTTTCTAAAAACCTGACCGCACATCGTCAAGAGCAGATGCCTTTGCTTGGGATAAAAATCCCAATCTATTTAAGTCCGGAGTATTCATGCCTGAAGTTATTTTCAATGGCCCAATCGGAAGATTGGAGGGCCGCTACCAGCCTTCAAAAGACAAAACAGCCCCTATCGCAATCATTCTTCATCCCCACCCTCACCCAAAGTTTGGTGGAACCATGAACAATCCGATTGTGTATGATCTGTTCTACATGTTCCTGGAGCGCGGATTTACCGTCCTTCGGTTTAACTTCCGTGGTGTTGGAAGAAGCCAGGGCGAATTTGATCATGGTCAGGGCGAACTATCAGATGCAGCCGCAGCGCTTGACTGGGTTCAAACCATGCACCCTGATTCTCGTGGCTGCTGGGTAGCCGGGTTCTCGTTTGGTGCATGGATCGGAATGCAACTCTTAATGCGTCGCCCGGAAATAGAAGGGTTCATGTCAATTGCACCCCAACCCAATATCTATGACTTCTCATTCCTTGCGCCGTGTCCAGCATCTGGCTTGATTATTCATGGCGAAGAAGACCGAGTTGCTCCTGTGGATCACGTTCAAGGACTTGTCGATAAGTTGAAAGCGCAAAAAGGTATTTTGATCACTCAGAATACAATGGAAGGCGCCAACCATTTCTTCCAAGATCATCAGGAAGAATTACTGGAAGAATGCGCAACCTACCTCGATAAACGCCTAGGGATTATTCCAGGCGGTATTGAGGAAACCATGCTGCTACGCTAGGCCAGCTAGCATGGCCAAACAGGCAGCAGTCGATAACGCGACTTTGATCAACATACAAAAGCGTGTGGAAACCATTCCGCACACTGCGCTGGGCGCAGAATTGCAACGCAATGCGCAAATACTGTCGCAACAACCTAAAAATCCAGCACTCAATTTTGGTGTTGGATTGATGTATGCTCGCATTGGAGATTTTGCGAGCGCCACGAAGGTTTTGGAGCGCAGCCTGAAACTCTCCAAGAATAACGAGATTATTCTTGGTTCACTTGCCTTTCTTCATGCGAACCAAATTGGTGACCACGAGACTGCAATCAAATATCTACAGAAGAAATTGCGTTTGAACGCTAAAGACGGCCCTGCCCATCTTTTGATAGCAAGTAGTTACCTCAACATTGGCGAGCCTGAAAAAGCGCTAGAGGCAATCAACAAAGCAGAGCCGTTAGTATCCGACGAAATCAAGCCTCGCGTAAAAGCAATGAGATCTCAGTGTTTTCAACGTATTGGCGACTTTGATAAAGCGCGTGATGAACTTCTGGAAATCTCCAAACAAGATGCTTTAGGCCTAACCGCAGTCGCAGATATTCTCAGCAGACTTCCGGGGAACCCGCCTGAGCTAACTACTCAACTAAAATCAACGATGGAAGAGAGCTTGGAAGCTGGTGAAAACCAATTCCGTTCACCCGTTCACAAAGCAACTACTACTGTTGCATTAGCCAATTTACTTGAGGCTAACAAAGAATACAGCAAAGCATTTAGCTGGTTTAAGAAAGCAAATGAGTTTGCGGGCCGCGATGAAAGCGCTTGGAGTTCAAAAGACACGAGCGAGTTTGATATTCTTAAGGGTGTTTTCGACAAAGAACTGTTCGAAACACTCCCAAAGGGCGACCCATCCGCAAAACAGATATTTATCATCGGAATGCCGAGATCAGGCACAACATTACTTGAAAGTATTCTGGGTGCGCATTCATCTGTAAAAGACCACGGCGAGCTTGAGTTTTTCATAGAACATCAACACCGAATGGGCTTTACCGTGCAGAAATCTCCTGACGTAAAAGCCCGCATTGAATATCTTTCAAAACTGTTGAGAGCGGCGCCGAAGGAAGGTTTAACCGATCTGGCAAAAGCCTATCGTCAGCGATACGGGATGCACAAACAGCCAAGCGCATTTCATGTTGATAAACTACCGCATAACTTTAGGGCGTTGGGATTGATCGCTGCGGTATTTCCAAATGCAAAAATCATTCATGCACAAAGGCACCCAATGGACGTGTGCATGTCGAATTTTAAGACGCTTTTACCAGGCTACAACACGACTTTCGGCCAAAACCTTGATTCAATCGGTACGTTTTACCGTGAATACACTGCCCTGATGAAGCATTGGGCTGACGTGTTACCCCTAGACATACACAATGTGCGTTACGAAGAACTGGTCGCGTCGCCAGAAACACTAGGCGAAGAACTGGTCTCATTCTGTGGCATCAAATGGAATGCCGGCAGTCTTTCAGATCGCAAACAAAAGAGCGATGTGAACACCGCATCCATGTGGCAGGTCCGCGAAGACATTTACACAAGTTCAGTGCACAAATGGCGCAATTACGAGCAAGAACTGGCACCCTTAGCCAAGGTGCTATCATCTGAGATCACAGAATACGAAAACCAATAGTCTGGCCAAATCAATTGGCCAGATGGAAGCTCGTATTAGCTAGGGGTTCCTGCAAGCTCTTTAGGCATATCCTGCCAAGAATGTCCCGCAGCCATAATGCATGATTGACCATTGGTCAGTGTCATCATCACAGTCCATGTACCCTCTTCACTTGCGAAGATTTCAAAGGCGCGTGTGTTTTTCTGGGAAATGCCTAAGGCGACAGGGATTTCTTTGTACTTGTCTTTAAGGCCCTTCACCAAAATATCGCGTTCTGCGCATTTTGCTGGGCCTTGCGCCACTACAGGTGATGTGAAAACGATGGAACCAGACGCTACCAGCGCTAGTGCACATAGGGATTGAACCAATTTAGTCATACGTGTCTCCATTGGCGGATTAAGCACAATTCCAACGGAGTTAGGTTACGATTTACAATTCTTCGTCAGATACGTGAATTACCGCGTTCTAGTGTTGCGACGCACTTACCTCTCCTTAATGCGACTCTTACCATTTCAGGTTCACGCGACAGGGTTAATAAATAGATAACGGCAGATTGGTAAATTTTTACACTAGAGCGTGTCTGTCTTGGATTGAATCGATTTGATGGGTTGGATTTTTGAT
>CAZEPF010000051.1:0-17193 GCA_964514045.1 uncultured Rhizobiaceae bacterium
TTGATAAAGAACCCAAGAATAGACGACCCACCATCAGGAGGTGTCGCTTCAATCTGAACACCTCGTGCCTCAAGTTTTTCAACAAGACCCGGATCTTCAGGAGAATACGTCTCGAAGCGGCCGCTATCATCAGAATAGGCACCACGAATTTGCTTACCTGAGATTACAACTGACTTAACCTTGCCGTTCTCTACATCTTCAAGGAATTTGGAATAGGCAATTTCAGACCCTTGGGTTTGCGCAGTCGGGCTCTGAAACAGATTGAAAAGCGCAATAAGCATAAGACCAATGATGGCCCAAAGAGCAAGGTTTCTAAAGTTTGAATTCATAATGGGTCCTGTGGGCACACACTTCAAACGGTGCCAGTAAACTTCTGTCGTATAAATAAGATAGGTGCCACGTACCCAAATGCCAAGTTAGCGAGCGATTATTTTTGCATTAGGTAAATGACAATATTGTCTCACTCAGTTTGAATCTTGCGCCTTGCTCAAAGCTTATCTTGTATCAACACGTTTAACTTACGCTGTAGCTCATCAACCAGCGTAAGAAATACAAACTCCTGTTCGGGACAAAAATGCTCAATCGCAGGGCAACATAAAGAAAGCCCAACATCCTTTGGCAGTTCAAATCCTTTCACAAATGGTAGGCATAAATCATCGCCGTCACCATTTAGAAAGGGCGTGCCACCAATCGCAGCACGGGGCCTTACGGGAAGTTTTTTACCCAGAATTGCTTCCGCAAGCTCAAGACGAGACGCATCAACAGGACCACAAAAATACGTCGTGGAACTGGCATTCGTAATTTTCAAACGACCATCCCAAATGGTCTCTTCACCTGGTGCCACTAAAATACCAGGCAAATTGCGCTTTTCACGATAAAGCCGCAACTGGCTGCCAGAGCGTTCGACAATGGCACTGCCCATAGTCATTCGCGCTTCAGTGGAAAATTCAAACAACCGGCTGACGCTTGCCGGTGGCACAAAATATTCACCACCACCTGCCAGTGCAGCCAGGACTTGTATTGTTAATGTACGAATGGGTTTTTCCAGTAATTCAAGCGCCTCAACTGGCACCTGGTAGGTTGGCCCTTCGGAAAGTGTGAGATTTTCATCAAGAAACTCGTATACACTACGCGCACGCACCGCACGATCGCGTGCCATAACATCTGCAAATCTACAGATAGAACGGATGCGATCTTCATCACCAGCAAGTTCTTTACGCACCCGAACACGCTCAAACGCTTCATCACGATTGCTTGGATCTTCAATCCAGCTTTGGTTCAAATCAGATAGATAAGCCCGTAATTCAGCACGGGTAAGCGCCAGCAAGGGCCTGCGAAGGTTCAAACCATCCGGCAATTTCACGTGTCGAGCCATACCAGATAAACCACGACCTTCAGCATAATTGGAATTACGCTGATTGCGCATATAAACCGTTTCCGCCTGATCATCTGCCGTGTGCCCCACCAGTACAGTGGTTGCGCCAATGTCTTTGGCAAACTCTTCAATCAAACGATAACGCGCATTTCTTGCTGCACTCGCCACACCCGAAAGTGGCTTAATCCCATCCCATGCAAGCGTCACATGCGATAAACGCAGGCTCTCGCTTACACCCGCCACAAAAGCTGCCTCCGCTGCAGCTTCCGGCCGTAGACCATGATCAACCGTGACGACTTGTAAATCGACCTTGTTCTGTCCCGCCCACGCAGAAGCAAGCATTAAAAGCGCAATGGAATCGCTGCCCCCTGATACCGCGACCAGAACAGGCCCGCTCGTATCAACGCCGCGAAACATGGTTTTAATGTCATGGGTCAAATTCATTGGAATTGGCTCAATCAACAATCAGTTCATCGCACATTGTGCAGCGCGTTGTTCAAAGGCAACTGCACGACGCACAGCTCTGGAGGCTTGTGGATATTTTTGCAAAACTTCAGCAAACGTCGCACATGCAAGTTCACGTTGGTTTAGGCCAGCAACCGACACACCAAGTTTCATCAATGCTTGCGGCCCATATTTAGCATTAGGCCAACGCTTGTGCGCATCAAGATAGGTTTCCGCAGCACTCTTATATTGGCCACGCCCCAGATAACTCTCGCCTAACCAAAACCGCGCTTCCGGTAATTTTGGATGACCTTCAAATTGTTGTGAGAATGCTACCAAAGCCACCTCACCGTCCTCATAACGGCCAGCCTGAACATTGTCATAGCCCATAGAGAATAATTCATCAGGATTGGATGGCAGAGGGTTGGCGCTGCCGCCATCGTTAAGTCCTGCCATCAAGTCGAGAGGTTCGCCAATCTGTGATCCAATAATGTTTCCGTTTTCATCAAACTGTATGGACCCCAAAGTACCACTGGAGTTTTGATCAATACCGGATTCACCATCATAGATTTCAACACCATCAATGGTGCGGCGAGCTTGGCTTGACTGTTGGTTTACACCGTCTGAACTGGATGCAGTTTCCTGCTCAGACGGTTCCGACTTTTCCAAGCGGATAAATCCGTCATCATCATCAGCCGCAGCGGTTTCATTGCCGTTAGACTTCAAACTACCCTGCTTTTCTTCAATCTGTTGAAAGCGGAAGTCATTGTCTTCTTGCATCCGGCGCATACGCTCTTGCATTTCCAAAAGCTGGAAATTCAACTCTTCGATTTTTCCGTTCAGTTGGCGGATTTGTTCTTCCATCACACTGATCTGGTAATCAGCATTGGATGATTGCACCAATTGAACGGGCGTCCCTTGCTCCAGCGCGTGGGCTGGTAGCACACTCAGTGCCAATAAAGGCAAACAGAGAAAAGCTTTTCTCATTCTATAAGTCCCCAAAGATATTGTTTTCTTAGCGTAATACCGAATTTGTAAAGTTCAATATCAGTACGACAAAACTATGATTTTCAACTCCAAAAAATGAAAAAGCGGCACAATGGCCGCTAAATCGTACGTTTTCTTGGGTTATGATTAACCCGTTGGCGCAGCCAACACCGTCACTGCTCGACGGTTTTGTGACCAACATGAAATGTCATTACACACCGCAACCGGACGTTCTTTACCAAATGAGATCGTACGCATCCGGCTTGAAGGAACACCACGTGCCGTCAAATATTCGCGCGTTGCAGCCGCACGTCGTGCACCCAATGCCAAGTTGTATTCACGTGTACCGCGCTCGTCCGCATGACCTTCAACCGTAATAGGGTAGTTAGGGTAGCGTAGAAGCCATTGAGCCTGTTTGTCCAATGTCTGACGCGCAGTGGGTGTCAGAATTGAAGAATCTGTCTCGAAGAATACACGATCTCCAATATTGACCGTGAAGTCCTGCTGCGAACCCGGTGACGCACCATTTAGCCCTAGCTGACCTGAATTATCCGGAAGCTTGTCTTTTTTCGCACAAGCTGCAAGCGCAAGCCCCATAAACAAGGCGATTGCTACTTTTGAATTAAATACTGGATTTGACGCGAGCATTGCCCGACACTCCTTCTAGAATTTAGCTACTCCGGTAATAGACCGTTCAGGTTAATGCCGGTTCAAATTATATGGTTAAAAGACCTTTAACACGAATTTCTCATATGGCGCATGTCATACTATCTTGCAGGCCATACTCTATGGATTTCAAAACTCGTTCTACAGTTCTTTGTGTTCAAACAACGGCAAACAGTTTGAAGAGACCAAAACCAGTTCTGACATACACAGACTTCTGGTTAGTTTAGTAGTGGTGACCATGCCGGGTCTGAGGCAAATCCACGTGTTTTGATCTGTCTCTCATTGTATCCGGTAAGGTCAATTGAGAACAATTTAGGCCCGCCACTGGCACCCGCACTTTCGCGGAAGAACATCAAAACACGACCGTTAGGCGCCCATGTTGGACCCTCATTATGAAAGCCTTCAGTAAGAATACGCTCACCGGAACCATCTGGACGCATTACACCAATCAGGAATTTACCACCGGACTGTTTTGTGAACGCGATCAAATCTCCACGTGGGGACCATACAGGCGTTGAATAGCGACCAGGTCCGAACGAAATCCGCTTCGCACCACCTCCGCCAGCACCCATCACATAGAGCTGTTGACGACCACCACGGTCTGACTCAAACACGATCTTGCTGCCATCCGGCGAGAATGAAGGAGCCGTATCAATCGACGCACTATTGGTAAGACGCGTTGTATTTCTCGACCGCAAATCCATTGTGTAAATATTGGCATTTCCACCTTGTTGAAGGCTCATGATAACCTTCTGACCATCCGGTGAGAAACGCGGAGAAAACGTCATGCCCGGGAAATTACCAACCACTTCGCGTTGACCCGTTTCAATCTGCAACAGATACACGCGCGGCTGACCACCCTCAAAAGACATATATGTAATTTCCTGACGCGTTGGCGAGAAGCGTGGTGTCAAAACCAGATCACCGCCCTTGGTCAGGGTTTTCGCATTCGCACCATCCTGATCCATGATTGCAAGGCGCTTCACGCGCTTGTTCTTAGGGCCGGACTCATCGACGAAAACCACACGGGTATCAAAGTAACCCTTTTCACCAGTAAGCTGTTCATAGATTTTATCAGAGATAATATGCGCAACACGGCGCCAGAATTTTGGCTCGATATCAAATCGCTGGCCAGTCATTTCATTGCCGGCAAACACATCCCACAAGCGAAACTCTGCACGAAGGCGGCCATCAGGCAGTTTTGAAATCTGGCCATTCACAAGGGCTTGCGCGTTGATCGCCTGCCAGTCACCAAAGCGCGGTGTTTTATCAAGTGTCAGGTTGTTTTCGATGAACGCGTTTTTATCGATCATCTTGAAGAGACCGGAATTGCTGAGGTTCGCCGAGATCACGGATACAATGTCAGCTGCGACCTGATCGCCTGAAAAATCCGTAATCGCGATTGGCAAAGGCTCAACATTACCTTTTGTAATATCAATCTCGACACGAGCATGGGCAAAACTTGCCAATGACAAAACAGTGCAGAACAGCACAACAAAACGGACTACAGTCTTCATAACTAACCTCTCGAAAGCCATAATAGCTTACTTTACTCAAACATTTTGGAAGGATGGAATGTTACAACAATCTCTTTCCAAGTATCATATTTCTCTTTTGGCAAAAAGTTATACGGCGCGCAACGTAGTGCGTATCGTAGTGCATCACGAGTGAAACGCCCCTGCTCCTGCTTGGTGCCACCTTTTGCCTTGCCTTTTGGCTGAATCTTAAATGTTCCATCCGGATTTAGTTCAAGAACAATCGTCACTTGAAGCTCAGGTGAGATTACTTGTCCCGCCTGTCCGGTTGAGCACCGTGCAATCCGCGAAATTAGCTGGTCTTCTTCACGACGCGAAAGCTTTTTTGCAAAACTGGATGTATTGGTGCCAAGGGTGGCCACCTCTTTGGATTTCTTCTTACCACCCGATGCAGCTTTCTCGGTCGTCTTATTATTTTTGATCAGATCGCTAACGCTTGGCTCGTCTGCCTTTTTCGCGTCTTTGGCTTTTTCCGCAGCCTTGGTTTCAGGCTTTTTGCGCTCCTGCGTTTTAGCCGTATTAGGCTTTGGCGGGCTTGGCTTAGCGGTTGGAACCGGAAGGCTTTGTGGTAAAGCAGCAATTTGCTGTTCAGCCTCACTTGGCGTTGGCGGCGGGGTCTGCTCTGCGGGAACCTGTTCTGTAATTGGCGTTGCCGGATCATTCTCTGCAGAAAGCTCTGTTGCCGGAGTAGGCTGTTGCTTTTCCACTGTTTCAGGTTGAACTTCCGGCTTTTCTACCGCTTGATCAGGCTCTGGCGCTGTAGCAGTTTTCTCTACTACACGATCTGCAGGCTCTGCTCTGTTTTCAGATTTTTGATCGGTATTTGCATCGCCAACATTTTGCGCATCAGGCGTATCTTCAGGGCGCTCTGTGGGTGTCGGAGAAGGAGTCTCAGAAACCTCTGCTTCTTTTTCCCCTTGAACAGGCTGGCTCTCATTGCTTGTCTCGAAGTCAATCTCGACCCCGGACAATTCAATCTCCTGAACTTCAGGCGCAGAAACACTCAACAACCCCCAACTGAGGATCGCTGCATGAATAACACTGGATGTTGCGACGCCGAACTTCATAAACTTGTGACCTACTGTTCCGGCAGGCTCGTCATGGTGAACTTCTTATATCCGGCTGCAGAAATCTGACCCAATACTTTGGCAATAATTTCATAGGGAGCCGTACTGTCACCACGAATGAAAATACGTGTTTCAAACTGCTCACGCGTTTCGGCAATTGCTGCCAAACGAGGCGTGAGTTCATTCAATGCGATCTCGCTTTCCTGAATATAAAGCTTGCCGTTTTTATTGACGGTGAGCGTAATTGGCTGGGTTTCAACATTGACCGGGTTTGCAGTGGTTTCAGGCAAATCCACCTCAACACCCACAGTAAGCAAGGGTGCTGTGACCATAAAGATGATCAAAAGCACAAGCATCACATCCACGAATGGCGTGACATTAATCTCGTTAATCGGTTGATGGCGCTTTGTACGGCGACGTTTACCTCCGCCTGAAGACGCTACTCCGGTTGACATTCCCATGGTAAAATCCGATCCGGTTTACTGTGCTGCTCTGCGTTGCTGAGCAGAATTGTTCTTCTCATCAATCTGTCGCGAAAGTATGGCGGAAAATTCATCAGCAAAGCCTTCGAGCCGTCCGATGATCTTACCCAAGTCGGAAGAAAGCTTGTTGTAAAAGATGGTTGCCGGAATAGCAGCCAACAGACCCAGCGCTGTTGCAAGCAGGGCTTCAGCAATACCAGGCGCCACAACAGCAAGGTTTGTAGACTTCGATCCCGCAATCGCCTGAAACGAAACCATGATCCCGATCACCGTTCCAAACAGACCCACAAACGGAGCGGCAGAACCGACCGTTGCCAGATACATCAAGCGACGTTCCAGACGCTCGGTTTCTTTGGCCAGAGAAACATCCAGCACTTTATCAATCCGTAACTGAAGTCCGATTTGGGAGTTTGCACCACGCTCGAACGACCGCTTCCACTCACGCATGGCCGCCACAAACAGCGAACCCATGCCTGTCGGATTGCGATCAGCGAGCGATTTATACAAGTCTTCAAGAGACTGGCCGGACCAGAATACTTTTTCAAATCTGTCTAGCTGGCGTCTGGTTCGTGCAAATAAGAACCACTTGTCAAAAATAATCGCCCAACTCCAGACAGATGAAATTAACAGGCCAATCATAACCAGTTTAACCGTGAGGGATGATTCCAGAAACAAGCCCAAAAGGGAAACGTCAATCGTGGATTCCAATCCAGACGATTCGATTTCCTGAGCTAAAGCTGCGGACACACCAAAGAGTGCAGTTTCAATCATGGCTGCAATGGTCTTTCAATTTGTACGGACTAGAAGATTCCAAAAATCATCATCTGTCCGGTAAGAACCTTAAGAGTATGGTCAAAGCATGACATCTAAAAACACAGTTTGACTCTGCGTAAGCTTAGAATCGATTACGGTTAATGAAGTGTTAGCCGCCGAGCTTTTCACGCAAATCATCGGGGAATCTTTTTGCGCCGCCACCATGATTGATGAAGGCAACTTCAACATCCGCGCCACACAACATGATCTCGCCACCATCGCCATCAGGACGCAAAACCTCTTGCCGCAGGAATGATCGGGCACCTGTAAGCTTGTTCAAAGTAGTGCGAACAATCAGTAAATCATCAATTTTAGCAGGTGGACCAAATTGCAGAGACATGCGGTGGATGGCAAACGCACTATCGTCTTTTTCAAGATCGGTATGGAATATCTCCAAATGGCGGAGCCATTCAGTACGCGAGCGCTCCATGTATTTCAGGTAATTGGAATGATAGACCACGCCAGAGAAATCCGTATCCTCATAATAGACCCGAACTTCCATTTCATGACCGCTTTCGATCAACTGATTTAGCAGCCCTGTTTTTTCGCGTGACATGTGTCTCGTAACCTTCCATTGTCGCTCAATATTCAACCCGCTTTTCAGTTAGCAGTGAAAGCATCGCAATGACAATTCTTGATTCAATTTATTGGTTTCCCATAAAAGGCTTTGCTGGCGTTTCTCTTGAAAACAGTCCTCTGAAAGAACGCGCTGGCCTTCCAAATGATCGCAGGTTTGCCATCACACGTGGCACAACTCCAACAGGGGAATGGATGCCTTCACGCAGCTACTACATCAATTCCTCTTGCGATAGACTTTTAGAGTTCAAAATCAATGCAAAAACCTCAAATGAGTTAAGCCTGACCAATCCAGATGGAAGCACTCTTACTATTGCGTTTGATAATCCAGACAGTATGAAAGCCGCAAATACGAACCTTCCAGATTTCTTAAAAGAATTGGAAATTAACCCAGATCTGCCCGCACCACAAATCGCTGCACGTAATGATGGCGGATCTAATTGGGATTTTCCGGACACGCCTTTATCAATCATCAATATTAGCACAGTCGAAGCCATTGCAAAAGGCTTGGGACATGAAATGAACCCGCTTCGCTATCGCGGCAATCTGCTCGTAAGCGGACTTGAGCCTTGGGAAGAGTTAAACTGGATGGGCAAACGCATCCAGATTGGCAATGCTGAAATAGATGTCATGCGTCCGATCATGAGATGCCCTGCACCTGGTGTGAACCCGCAAGGCGGCGCGCGGGACATCGACTTTGAAAAACAAATGCCACAGCGTTTTGGTCACGCCTATTGCGGCATGTATGCCGTCACATCAAAAGCTGGCATAATATCAAAAGGCGATACTGTAAAAGTTACAGGTGACGCAAAAACATCAGTGGTGGATGCCGCCGCAGAGGCAGAAGATTATCGCCTATGGCCTCGAAGTGCTGAAATTACTTTCTGTGAGATCAACGATACAACTAGCCGGTTGTCACTCGCCAAAGCCGGCCCATGGCCCTTGCCCGAAGCAAAAATTGGCCAACGATTGCGCTTTCATCTTGGCAGTGAAGAATGGACCAGCGCCTACATTACCGCAATCTCACCGGGCCATTATCATTTCGAAATTGAAAAAAGCGAGACCGATGATCCCGTCACTGAAAAGCTGAGAACCCGCTTTTCAAAAGGTGACCAAGTAGTTGTAAGCGGACCGTTCGGACGAGTTTGATCCAGATCACTCGTCTTCAAACAGGCTGGCTTGTTGTGCTGCAAGATTCCCGGGTGTGGGCAACCCTAAATGTTTCCATGCCCGCTCAGTCATCATGCGTCCACGCGGGGTACGTTGAATAAAGCCCTGCTGAATAAGATAAGGCTCGATGATATCTTCAATCGCATCGCGTGGCTCCGACAAGGCGGCTGCAATCGTCTCTATACCAACCGGACCACCGCCAAAATTTCTGGCAATCTGATTGAGGTATCGACGATCCAGTTCATCCAGCCCGATTGAATCGACTTCCAACCGCAACAAAGCCTCATCAGCAACTTTTGATGTAACGCTTTGCGCATCGGCAACAATCGCAAAGTCGCGAACGCGCCTTAGCAAGCGACCCGCAATACGCGGTGTTCCCCGCGCACGATTGGCAATCTCTCTTGCACCATCATCGGCAAGTGGTAGCCCCATGATCCGCGCACCACGCGTGACGATTTGCTGGAGTTCTTCAGGCTCGTAAAAATTCAGCCTGACCGGAATACCAAAACGATCGCGCAGCGGCGTGGTTAGAAGGCCAAGCCGTGTAGTGGCCGCAACCAGCGTAAACTTTGCAAGATCAATTTTTACCGAACGAGCAGCCGGCCCTTCCCCAATGATCAGATCAAGCTGATAGTCTTCCATCGCTGGATAAAGGATTTCTTCAACCGCAGGATTAAGCCTGTGGATTTCATCAATGAACAAAACATCCCGGTCTTCAAGGTTGGTCAGCAGGGCTGCGAGATCGCCAGCCTTTGCAATCACCGGACCGGAAGTAGACCTGAAATTAACGCCCAGTTCACGCGCCATGATTTGCGCAAGAGTTGTTTTACCCACACCCGGCGGGCCAACAAACAAGACGTGATCAAGCGCTTCACCGCGCTTCTTTGCTGCTTCAATAAAAACTTTAAGGTTGGCCCGCGCTGCCGCCTGTCCAATAAAATCATCCAGCACTTGCGGACGCATAGCGCCGTCTACATCCTCACCCTTTTGCTCAGGCGTTATGAGACGATCATCACTCAACTCGCCAATTCCTTAAGGCCGAGCCTGATTAGGGTTGCACTGTCAGCATCTTCCCCAGCTTTGGTAAGGGCAACTGAAACAGCTCCTGCTGCTTGCTGGGAAGAATAACCAAGATTGCCAAGCGCAGAAACCGCATCCTGCACTGCTGTGCCAGCAATCCCATCCCCAATATCTGCAGCAAGGCCAATTTCAGCAGCCGCTGCACCGGAATAAGCAGGCGCTTTGTCTTTCAATTCAGCGACAATACGTTGCGCAACTTTAGGGCCAACGCCGGGCGCACGTGACACCATCGCCTTGTCCTGAAGCGCAATCGCAGATGCTAAATCACTGGCCGAAAGTGTGGACTGAATTGCAAGTGCAACCTTAGCACCTACCCCCTGTACGCTTTGAAGCAGACGGAACCAGTCGCGCTCCAAATCATTGGCAAACCCGAAGAGGCGAATTTCCGTTTCACGAACATGCGTTTCAATCGCAATAGAAACCGTTTCGCCAATCGCTGGAAGACTGGTCAGCGTGCGCGTAGAACAATACACCTCATAGCCAACACCCCCCACATCAATGATGATGGTGTCGTCGCCCATGGAATCCAGTATACCTTTGAGTTTTCCGATCATGGCTATGAACTAACCTCACGAAGGCGCTTGATCAATCGTTCCTTACCTTCATCCAATCCTTTATAGTCCTGCTCATCTTCATTCATGGATTGAATGGTCGCAATAAAGTCTTTCGTTAATTGCGCTTTGTCCTTGCGGTTGTTGAGTGCCTCAATCGGATCAAGATGGATGCGAATGCTAAACACTATATCGCCGCTCACGGGCAGTTTTCGCAACGTTTGATGTTCTACCCGAAGGAAATAATCATGTTCACCCTGAGCATGGTCGGGGAAATGCTCTCCCGCACGGTCGCAATGATAAAGCTCATCATCATTATAAACTGACCAGTTGAATCGCTCGACGGGTTGTTCAACCAGCAAATTATCAAAAATACGCTCGATCATTCCGGCATTTCGCGTCCCCTTTTGATATCCGGGAACAGGCGCGTGAACATCATGCATCACCTTGCCAATCTTTTCGCGTAAAACCCATGAAGACGGAAAGCAAACCGAAGCCGCGACAATACGCCATCCCTCAGGCGTTTTGCGCAACAGCACCAGATCTTCCTGAACAAGCAGCGCCGCCGTTAGTAAGGGCGGACGCGAAACATCATCCAAATCAACCTCTCCAGCCCCCTGAATGGAAATAACATTCCCATTTTGCGCGTAAACATCGGGGAATGTCTCCAACACATGCTTTACTAGCTGATCCAACACTTCCTGTTGAGCACGTTCACTTGAGAAATCTCCAGCCCAAACGTGGTCTGGAATTTCCTGCATCAAGCGATGTTTTTCTGACAGATACCGCGGCAGGTGTTCATCAACCTCAATCCAGTTCATAAGGTCTAAAGGTTTCAATCCAATACCAAACGGATGAACCGAACCATCATAAGGCGTATGTTTTGGAATGCTCAAAATGATGCAGCCACTTTCATGGAGGAGATGCCCCGACTGTTCGCATGACAAATGGCGATTGCAAGCGCGTCTGCCGCATCATCGGAATCATAACTTGCCTTGGGAAGCAGCATATTCACCATGACCTTGATCTGGTTCTTGTCACCATGCCCCACGCCAATCACAGTTTTCTTCACCTGATTGGGCGCGTACTCGGCAACCTGCAATCCCGCTTGCGCCGGAACCAGCATCGCAATACCGCGCGCCTGTCCAAGCTTTAGTGTTGCCTTGGCGTCCTTATTTACGAAGGTCTGTTCTACAGCAGCCTCTAAGGGTTTGAACTCGTGCATCACTTTAGACAGGCCTTCATGCAAGGCGCATAGCCTCACAGCAAGGTCAGCCTTTGCATCTGTTCGCACAGTTCCCGCTGCCACAAATTTGAGTGAACTACCCAAACTATCAACAATTCCCCAACCCATTCGTTGAAGGCCCGGATCAATCCCAATTATGCGAATGCTTTGCTGCATGACAGATAGTCTACCTCTTTGTGATTAGTCTTGCACCACAAAAGTGAACAAAACAGAAACATTTCACAGTTGAAAGAAAGCGGGTTTAACGTTAGGCAGAGGTAACTAACCAAGGCCCACCCAGTGCACCATCATTTTTCTATGCTAACCAGCCTGCTTCAAGAAAACAGTATGCTGATTCTCATCGCCGTCGTCTGCATTACAGGAATTGTGAGAGGATTTGCAGGCTTCGGATCAGGCATGATTATCGGCCCTTCCGCTGCCGCACTTTTCGGGCCTCAACTTGCTTTGGCAATCATTTCAATTGTGGATTTTTTACCCACCCTGCCACTTGCGTGGAGCAATAGAAGACAAGTCAATTGGCGCGAAGTCATCCCTGTTGTGATCGGATATGCCTGCCTCGTACCCGCCGGAATCTGGCTGTTAAAAACCAGCGACCCAACCGCTCTTAGGTGGTATATTGCCATCAGCATACTGCTTGCCGTTTTTATTTTATGGTCGGGATGGAAATATCGCGGCCCCCGCAACAATCCAATCTCGTTTTCGTTTGGTGCGGTTGGTGGGTTTATGGGAGCCGCTGCCGCACTCCCCGGCCCGTCTGTCTTATTGTATTGGTTGGCAAGTGCTGCAAAAGCGATTGAGGTCCGCGCCAATATGATCTGGTATCTGTTTTTAACAGACCTGATGGTCATTATTGGATATTTTTTCGGCAATATTTACACGATGGAGGCGTTCTATCGCGCAATCCTTTGTATTCCCGGCTATTTGATTGGCATTTGGATTGGATCATATTTCTTTTCAGAAGCGAGCGAACAACTCTATCGCCGCATCGCTTTCATCATGATTTTGATCGCAGCAATCACGAGCCTGCCACTTCTTGATTCGATATTGCGATAATCAATCCCAATCGCGCTGACGTAACTTTAGCAGGGTTTTCTCACTTGCATCCCGCAAGATCATAACGCGCTTTTGCTCTCTAAGATCAAAAGAGACCGTTGCATTCAAAACCCCAATGAAAGCTCGTTCTGCATCCATAATATCAGGCGCGCAAAGTTTCTTGGTCGTCGCAACTGATCCAAACTTTATGCTTTTATTCTTGACCTGATAACTAGCAAAAAAACCGTTGCATCCCGCATTGCCCGATACAGAGCCATCATCTTTGAATTGGATAAACCTTTCAGGCGACCCATCCGGCCCCCATTCACTACCCGCCAAAGACTGCGCAGCATAAGCGGCACCTAAAATCGCGCCAATCGCAATGATTGTAATGGCTAACCTCCTCATGCGGAAAGTTTCGCCATCACCTCATCATCAATTTCGAAATTTGAATAGACGTTCTGCACATCGTCATCATCTTCGAGCGCATCCATCAACTTCATCAATGTTGGCGCTTTTTCTTCATCAACCGGCGTGTTGTTTTGTGGCTTCCAGACGGATTTCACGCTCTCCGCTTCACCCAAAGAAGTTTCGAGGTTTTTAGCCACATCACCAAAACTGTCAAATTCGCAATAGATGGTATGCCCATCCTCATCAGAGACAACATCGTCAGCGCCCGCTTCAATGGCTGCTTCCATCACAGCGTCTTCATCGCCTGCTTCCAGCTTATAAATAATCTCACCCATCTTATCGAACATAAAAGAGACAGAACCTGTCTCAGCCATTTGCCCGCCATTCTTGGTGAAACATGCGCGAATATTAGAAGCAGAGCGATTGCGGTTATCAGTTAGAGCTTCAACGATAACAGCAACACCGCCAGGGCCATAACCTTCGTAGCGGATTTCTTCATAGTCTTCACCGTCGCCACCCGCACCTTTTGTAATAGCGCGCTGGATATTATCCTTGGGCATGGATTGGCCTTTGGCATTCTGGATAGAAAGCCTGAGGCGCGGGTTCATATCGGGATCGGTAACACCACCGCCCATTTTTACAGCAACTGTAATCTCTTTTGAAAGACGAGAAAACAATTTGGAACGCGCTGCATCTTGGCGTCCCTTGCGGTGCATAATGTTTTTGAATTTTGAATGGCCGGCCACGGCGCACTCCTATAGTTCGCAGTTAAAATCCAACTGCTTATAGGAAAGCTGGCCCGCCACGTCCAGACGGGGAAGTGATTCCCCGCTCTGATTTAACCAATTGGCACATTATCGTCGGTTTTATACCAGGTTTTCTGACCATGTAGATGACCCAATAATTCATTAATATCCTTAGCTTGTTCTTTCTTGGAACAATTTTCGTTCCAGTTCTCAGGCTTAGGTTTTACTAGGCGTCCCATTTCCGAGCGCAATGCGTTCTCGATCAACTCAAGCTGATCAGGGTTCAAATTGAAGCTTGGATTGTATCCCATTCTGTGACTCCTAAAATTTAGCCGTGACTAAGTGTGAGGTACTACTAACACGAAAAAAGGATACGTCATGTTGCGATGTAAATTCTCGATTTACAAATTTACTACCTGTGAAAATATTTTGGAAATCGAGTGGGAATTAAGTGAGTATGTGGCCGATCATCATAGCAATATAGTCAAAATATCGCAGGAAACCGATTAGCCCCAAGGTAGGGAATTGTCTAGCCGCGCGCCTACCCGCAAGGGTTTAATAGACGTTGCCAGCCCCGTTTGGTCGCTAATCTCTATTCCAACGCCGCACACACTTGCCTCACCCATGGCAGGTTCAAAGCGTCCCCTTGGTACTTTTGAGACGAACCGATTGATGGGCTCTTCCTTATCCATACCCAACGAAGAATTATAATCGCCACACATGCCAGCATCGGACATATAAGCTGTGCCACCATCCAAAATCTGACAATCCGCCGTTGGCACATGCGTATGCGTACCAACAACCGCGCTAGCGCGACCATCCACAAAATGCGCAAAGCACTGTTTCTCAGACGTCGCTTCTGCATGGAAATCAATAAAAATCACGTCCGCCGCCTGACCAAGTTCAACACCGTCCAACTGCTTTTCAACGCAAGCAAATGGATCATCCAACTCGGGATGCATGAATACCCGCCCCATAATATTCATAACCATGACGCGCGCACCATTTTTGGCTTCATAAATATAAGCTCCGCGCCCTGCCGTCCCCGATGGAAAATTAGCAGGTCGCAGAAAACGATCTTCGCGCCCGGCAAAAGAAAGCGCCTCTTTCTGGTCCCAGACGTGATTACCAGTCGTCACCACATCTGCACCAGCTTCAAGCGTCTTGTTGAATATATCTTCTGTAATCCCGAAACCACCAGCAGCATTCTCACCATTCACGATAACAAAATCTGCACTTTGGCTATCTACTAAATCCGGCAGCCGGTCATACACAGCCTCGCGCCCGGCACGCCCCACCATGTCACCCAAAAACAAAAGCCGCATCAGTTCGTTTCCTTACGCGGATGAAACCCGCTTTCAGTGATCATCGCATCCAGTGGTTGATCATGCGCCTCAACAGGCACCCGCTCAACATGTTGGCAATCAAACCCCATGCCGATCAATACTGGCGGTGTAGTCTTGTCTTTAATCTTGGCAATCGCGCGATCATAATGTCCTGCTCCATACCCAATGCGCCCGCCATGATGATCAAAAACGGAAAGCGGCATGATCAGTATCTGCGGATCAAGAACCTCCGCCTCTTCATTTGGGCCACGGGTTCCAAACCCCGTATCAACTAGCTCGCTTGTGCGTAAAAGTTCACGGAACACAATCGTCGTCTTGTCCATCACCACGGGAAGGCAAAGCCGTGCACCGCGCTCACGCAATTTGTCCATCAACGGACGCGGATCAATCTCGGAACGTATCGGGAAAAAACCGGAAATAATCGTGCCGGGATCAAACTCGATATTTGCAGCACAGGTTTCTGCAATCATCAGACTCGCTTCAATGCGGTCGGTTACAGGTAAAGCATCGCGTTTTTTAAGTGCCTCAGCACGAAGTGTCGCTTTCTGCTCTTGCAATGTCATGGAGTGACCCAACTAAAATTATGTGCGTTCCGCCTTGGCCGATGACCGTGTGACGATCCCGGGAACCTACAAAGTAGGTGGGCGCCGTGTGACCAAGCCCACGAGCGAGATCAGGGACAGCTCCCTTAAGGATGATTAAGGCCCCGGGGATAGTGCGTCTGTCGAACCAGGCAGAAACGCTAAATGTGATATAGTATTGTCTAGCTCATTTGGCTAGGGTCAGGAGACAAGACTTGCAGCAAGCTCAGTTCAATTAAAAACGTCTTTGGTGAAACAATGAACTCTCTAAAAATTATCGTGTCCGTTTTTGCATTCAGCGCACTCACATTCCAAGCCGCAGCTGAGAAAATCAGCATTCCGTCAAAATCTTCCTTCAGGGGAAAACAAGTCACACTAACTGGTGATTTCAGACCCGACAGCAAGGGCAGAAAATCACCTTTGGTTGTATTGCTGCATGGCTGTGGTGGACTGGCTGGCGCTGCGGGACGAAGCTTGAACACCCACGCAAGTGCATTGCGCCGAAGCGGGTTCTCAACCCTTGTATTGGATAGTTTTGGCCCAAGAAATGCGGGCAATGGATGGGTATGCCGATCAGACAGCCGATTGATCAACGCACAACGCTATCGCCAAAAAGATGTAGCAGATGCCGTTGCCTATCTTGCAAAAACAGATCGCATCAATGCTTCAAAAATTTTTGTTATGGGTCAAAGCAATGGCGGAACGGTTGCCGTTAAACTTGGCCAATCCAGAAAGATAAAAGGACTGCGCGCCATCGCAGCCTATTATCCGTTCTGTGGTGCCGTTCGGAAAAGCTCGTCAAAACCTTCGATTATATTTGTTGGAGATAATGACGATTGGACCCCGCCACAAAAATGTAAAGCAGCACATTCGCCCTCAAGAGGCGTGGAAGTAATCAGCTATCCGAATGCCGTTCATTCATTTGATTTACCGATTAAGGTTCAGAATTATCTGGGTCATAAAGTCGGCGGTAATTCTGCAGCTACCAGTAACAGTCGAAGCCGTATGATACGATTTTTCAAAAAATACGCAGGCTAGAGCGTGTCTGTCTTGGATTGCATCGATTTGATGGGTTGGATTTTTGA
>CAZEPF010000052.1:0-17172 GCA_964514045.1 uncultured Rhizobiaceae bacterium
CTTGAAAACCGGACGGTTTCCTGCGCATCTACGTCTTTCATTCAAACAAATTCATCGCCACCATAGTGCGATAATTAATGAGTCCTGACCCTAGGCAACACAATGATGAAAACAATCTCAGGCTTTGACCGTATCGGCGAAGAAAACGCATTTTCTGTTCTTGCTCGCGCAACCCAACTTGCAGCCGAAGGAATGGACGTCATCAATCTTGGAATTGGCCAGCCAGATTTCTCAACGCCAGACCATATCGTCGAAGCTGCAATTAAGGCTCTCAAAGATGGACATCATGGCTATACACCTGCAACTGGAACGCTCGCCTGCCGCGAGGCCGTAAGCCGCAGAACCTTGAGCAAGACCGGTGAAGAAATTTCACCGGATAACATTTGCATCATGCCAGGCGGCAAGGTGACGATGTTTGCCGCTATCATGATGTTTGGCGAACCGGGTGCAGAAATATTATATCCCGATCCCGGCTTCCCGATTTATCGCTCCATGATCGAGTTTACGGGCGCAACCCCGATTCCCGTTCCCATTCGTGAGGAAAATGAGTTTGCATTTTCCGCCGATGAAACCCTGTCACTTATCACTGAAAATACGAGGCTTTTGATCATCAACTCACCTGCAAATCCATGCGGCGGAGTAACTCCAAAAGCAGAGTTCGATACATTGGTCGCTGGCTTGGAGGCTTGGCCAAACCTAGCAATCCTCTCTGACGAAATTTATGATACAATGACCTATGATGGCGAAGCACATCGCTCTCTCTTGAAATATCCTGAAATCCGCGACCGCCTGATTGTTCTTAATGGATGGTCAAAGACATGGGCAATGACCGGTTGGCGCATGGGTTGGTCTATCTGGCCAGACGCATTGAACGACAATGTTCGAAAACTTGCCGTAAACGCATGGTCTTGCGTAAATGCGCCCAGCCAAATGGCAGGCATTGCCGCGATTGATGGACCGCAAGATGCAGTAGAAGAAATGATGGCAGCATTCGACAAGCGGCGTAATCTCGTAGTTTCTGGAATGAACGAAATTGACGGCATTTCTTGCGCCACACCCAAAGGCGCATTTTATGCATTCCCAAATATTTCAAACACCGGACACAAAGCAAAACAACTCGCATCAGCCCTTCTGGAAGAAACAGGCGTAGCAACTATCGGCGGACCTGACTTCGGCATACTTGGAGAAGGTTATATCCGATTAAGTTATGCCAATTCAGAAGAAAATATTCTCAAAGCTATACAACGAATCAAGCAATTCCTCGAAGATTGATACAAGATGATTCTATTCAATAGTTACGCTAGGTAAGATTTTACTTATTATTTGGCAAATTTGAAGTTAAGTTCACGTCATTTCGTAAAAATAGACAATGACAAATGTGAAATATTTTTCACAAAGTGAATATTTTTGTCTCATTTTTTGAACATTCCAGCTTTTTTGTACTTAGGCACTCGACACCAAAAAAGCTTCCAGTTAGGTTGCCGCGAATCGTCAGAATTGAGCAATGTGGAGGCCAATTATTGATGTGGTGAGGGACTAACACGTAGTCAGGAGGAATCATGCAAGACACCTTGCAAGAGCTGATTTGTAAACTAAAATCTGCTGACGACAAAATGTCTGAACTAATCTCCAGCAATGACATTATTTCCGAAATTGAATTGGAAAGCTTGGATCGTAAGTATCAATTACTGTTCGGCCTTATGACCTGCGCAGATTTAAAATGTCCCGCACAAAGAGCAGAGCGTTTGAGTTACCTGCTTGAGCTTTTATTCACGAGCACAGACAAATCAGAGTATCTAAAAAAGATTACAGACTTGATGAAACGCGATATCAAGTACATCACAAAAATGGCTACTTACCGTGATGATACGGATGATAACTCTCATGCAGATATTGAATGCAATATCGCTGCCCTTAGTTCGTAAGCTGTACTTCGACTCTGAAATTTAACTTACTTTATCCAGTTCTAGCAGTTCATCATAGCGTTGCTGTGATTGTTCTGATGCACGTTGTGTAAAAACTTCCATTGAGCACTCAATCTTGTTCTTGGAAAAGATGTCTGCGTTTGGATCACCAATCAATCTTGCATAATAAACCCATGTAAATATGCCAAGCGCATCACGAAGCGTTAAGCCTTCGTGATTGAAATGTGGAGGTTTCCACCCCTGTGGTGGTAGGCTTGAAAAATACGCCTCTTCTTTTCGCTTCCAAGATGATCTCGGTTTGAAGTTTCGGTGCGTTCCATCTTCAGAAAACTTAAACGTCGGATACTGCAATCCATACTCTGAACATCCATGCGATATCTTTGCAGATATCCTTGTCAAACCCAGTTCACGCAACCGATCGTTCAAACGATTCAAACACTCGCTAGCCTCTTCCTCAGACTGGCAATATATATAGCCCTTATATGGAAACTTAACAGCAGGGCGTAGCTCGACCATACATTTGCGCGTGTTATCGCGCGGTAAATCAAGGGATTTCAAAATCAGGAAAGTTTGGAGTAATCCAACAAGATTGGTTGGCAGGATTTGCACCTTGTAACAGTCAAAACATATGGTTGAGATTGCACCCTGCTTCTTGAACAAGTCTATATGTTTACCGCACTGTGTAGACTGACCGTTAATGGTCATAACTCGCCCCATGAACAGTTGGGTAATTGGAATATTAAAGTCTGTCTTAGCATCGGCAAGTAGGGTCTGCGTTTCAGCATATATCGATGCTAGAGTTTGCTCATCAGGAGTTTCTTTTGTCCAATTTTGATTGACTGATTCTTGCTGCAACTTTGATTGCAATCGTGAGAGTTTTCCTTGCTCGTTATGATGAGAGGAAAATACATTTAGAAGATCAATAAGAGCGTTGAGCTTTTGCTTGTTCGATGTTTCAAACAGCAATGCCTGCTCAAGCATTTTAATTCTATTCTCTAAAACAGCAGGGGGATTGATTGCTTCAGATGCGCCTGTAGGCATGCTGCCACTTCCTTAAATTACATCACGGTCTGGTCAAAATAGAGATACTTTCTACCGACCCTGCAAGTTATGTTTTCTCACCAGTATTTCGGACACTAATATAGCAAAAAATGAAAGTGCAATTCCTGCCAGTACAAGACTCAGCGCTGCTTGATCACCAGTAGGCGATTGCAGGAACGAATAAATCGCTAATGCAAGTGTCTGCGTCTCACCTGGAATATTGGATACAAATGTAATCGTTGCACCAAACTCACCCAACGCTTTTGCAAATCCAAGAACACTGCCAGCCAATATTCCGGGCAAAGCCAATGGTAATGAAATCGTCATGAATGCTGACCATCGATTGGCGCCCAATGTCTTTGCACTTTCCAGTATTTGCGGATCCTGCAATTCAAACGCCAGTCGAATAGGACGCATTACAAGTGGAAACGCCATGATACTGGCAGCTATAGCAGCCCCCCACCAGGTGAATGCAACCGATAGTCCAATTATTTCTAAGATATGTCCAACCCCACCACTAGGCCCCAACATAACAAGCAAAAGATAACCGGTAATGACAGGCGGCATGACAAGCGGTAAATGGCACAACGCATTGACAATATGCCAACCCCAAAATTCTTTGCGCGCTAACAAATAGGCCATTGCAATGGCAAGCGGCACGGTGATTACCATCGCAACAAAAGCAACCTTCAGCGATAAGACTAAAATAGCAAGGAGTTCAGGCTGCAGCAAAGTAATGCTCATCCTTGTTGAGTATCAAGAATGTTAAGAAACCCAAACCGCTTGAGAATATCTTGCGCTTTTGGCGTAGTCAGAAACCTTACAAAACCTGCACCCGACACACTGCCTTTAACTGAAGCACCCACATAATGAATGGCTGAATGACTATCCTCCGGAAACACAAAATGCGATCGGAGCTCAGGCACAAGATGGAGGTCTGACTGATAGACAATCCCGGACATTAGATCACCACGCTTCACCGAAATCAGCGCCACACGCACATTCTCACTGAAGACAGCATTACTGCGTGCCTTTTCCCAAAGCCCGAGAGACTCCATAGCTTCGCGAGCGTAAATTCCCGCTGGTACACTCACGGGATCGGCCATTGCAAATCGTCCACGCCATAAAATATTGAAACTGTCTTCGGACGTTTCAGTTGAAGCAATAACCAGTCTATTGCCAGCAAACACAACGCGCGTTTCAGGCACAAGTCTGCCTTTGATCTCCAGCCAATCCGCCCAAGCTTCATTGGCAGAAACAAACACATCGGCTGGCGCTCCTGCATGAACTTGTCGGGCAAGAGTTGATGTTGCGCCAAATGAAAACACCACATCGCACCCGCATTGCATTTCATAGAGTTCGCCAATGGCTTCAAGCGCGTCCTTCTGACTTGCAGCACCAAACACAAGCACACGCTCGGCAGCATGAACCTGGACTGTCATCAGCAAAAACAAGACTAAAGCTCTAATCATAAGGCTACCTTATCGAAACCGGACTTTTCGCGGAAGCCCTACGAAAGCAGTCGATGATAATAGTTTCTATTGCAGTTTTATTTGCCCAAAAAACGCTTTCCTGATACGTCCCGCCAATGGAAATAAAAATACTACTCATCAACGGCCCGAACCTCAATCTGCTGGGAATGCGTGAACCCGAAACCTATGGTTCGCAAACATTGGCGGATGTCGAAGCGCTTTGCAAAACCCATGCACACGATAAAGGCATCGCTCTGGATGCTTTTCAATCAAACCACGAAGGTGCGATTGTCGATGCAATCCAGCAGGCAAAAGGCGTATATTCACATATCGTAATCAATCCGGGTGCTTACACGCATACGTCCATTGCCATTCGTGACGCTATTTTAGGTGTTGGCGCAAAAGTATATGAAGTTCATATCTCCAACATCCATGAACGCGAAAAGTTCCGCCATCATTCCTACATCAGCGATATTGCGCAAGGCGTGTTTCTTGGTATGGGCGTACCGGGTTATCTCGCAGCAATCGATGCAATAGCAGAAACCCATGACGATGCGTGATTATAAAACCCTATCCAAGACCATTCATGCCTTATGCGAGGGCGAAACAGATACAATCAGCAAAATGGCGACGATCAGTTGCGAACTGTTTCACGCCATGGACGGGTTTGATTGGGTCGGGTTTTACCGCGTGGTTGAACCAAACCTCCTCAAGATTGGTCCCTATCAGGGTGGCCATGGCTGTCTCGTGATCCCTTTTGATAAAGGAGTGTGCGGGGCATGTGCGCGAGAAGAAAAGACCCAGATCGTTGCCGATGTGGAAGCCTTCCCCGGCCACATTGCCTGTGCTGCATCAACACGCTCGGAGATCGTTCTACCAGTTTATGAGAACGGCGAACTCATTGGCGTTCTTGATATTGATAGCGATACGCCTGACTTCTTCGATGAACGTGACGCAAGTGCGCTTGAAAAGCTGCTGACAAACAATTTTGCCTAAACTGTCACCAGCCGATATCCAAGATCCAATGTATCGAGAGCCAGCAAATCCGCATTATTCTTTGCCCATTTGCCAGAACTTATATCCGCTTGAAGCATTGCAAGCTTCTCTGAAACATCGCCGATCTTCCAGAAGCTGGAAATTGCCGCTCGTTTTCTAGGATCAAGATAAGCTTCAGGCCGTCGCCAATACGCGCCTAAAAATCCGTCCTCACAATCATGCGGAATCAATACGGGTTCAATCTTTACCTCACCCAACACACGCTCGTAAAAAGCAAGCATTGGCATCTGCCCCTCATCAAGTGCGGCAAGTTCTGGCAGATAATCCAGCAACCAGAATCCCGCATGGTTTGGGTCGAAGGTCAAAATTACAATCGGCCCACGCGTGACCCGCCGCATTTCTGACAGACCTTTCGCCTGGTTCTTCCAATGATGAATTGTCAGCACTGCCATAGACGCATCAAACTGATTATCTTCAAACGGCAGATCTTCTGCACTAGCTTGAACCACATGAACACCATCCGCTTTGCGCTGGCTGATCATTTCTTGTGACGGTTCAACAGCCGTGATTTGCTTACCCTCAGGTTCATAAGAACCCGCGCCCGCCCCCACGTTCAAGACCGTTTGCGCATCGCCCAATGCATCCGAAATCTGTTGGGCAATCCGAGGGTCGGGCTTACGCAGAGTGGCGTATTGATTTCCAATAGTATCGTAAAGAACACTCATCTCGGATTAGTCGCGCAACGCCAGATACACACCTGCACCGACCATCAACCCACCCACACCAAGCTTCAATTCATGGGCATGGGAAAAACCTCCCGCGGCACGGGACACCCTTTGAGCCGCAAGGGCATAGGCAGCTTTTGTGCCACCCACTGCCACCACAGTAATTGCACAAACCCAAAATAAATCTATTTGTGTGAGCGCCGACAAATCCATGAAGGCTGGCAACAGACTTGCATAAAACACAATCGCTTTCGCATCGCCCAAAGTAAGCAAAAGACCGGCTGCAAAGCTTGAAAACATTCCGCGGCTTTGGTCCTCCTCTTGCTCGTGTGAAATTGTGACGTCCGCATCAGCACGCTTTGATCTTAAGAGGGTGATACCCATCCAGATCAAATAGGCCGCCGCCATATATTTGATCACCACAAAGAAAGTACCCAATTGCTCGGCCAGTGTAGTCATGCCCAAGACTGCCATAGCAACAAAAGTCAGATCACCCGCAACAACCCCTGCTGCAGTTGCCAGTCCATTCCTTACATTAAGTGTTACAGATCGGGTCACCACCAGTAGCACACTGGAACTTGGCATAGCCGCCAAGCCAACCATGATAGCAAAAAGTGTCAGAGCGCTGAGTAACGACATGTCACAATGGTAGACACAACGCATCAATCAAACAAGGCTGTCACCCGCCCATACGTGTATGACGTGCTGAACGTCCAAAACTGTTTGTATATGCACGCGAGAAGGCCGAAAGAGAATTGAACCCGCTCCGCACAGCGATCTCTTGCAGGGACAAATCCGTATCAATTACCAGACGGTTTGCAGCTTTAAGACGCAGATTCAAATAAAACCGCCCCGGTGTCATACCCAGATTACGTTTGAAAATAGCTTCCAACGTGCTGGATGAAACCCCCATGCGTTTTGCAATCGCGGCAACAGGCAAAGGTTGTTCCACAAACTTTTCCATAAGACGAACAGCCTCCTCAAGACGCCTCTCTTTTCTGGCAACACGGCCAAGCGACACCAAGGGCTGCTCTTCAAATTGCGAATGCGCTTCGTCATAAATAAAGACGCTGGCAGCCTCGATAGAAACCGCCGGACCATCGCGTTCGCGTATCTGGTGCAACATCATATCAAAGGCCGGAGAAGCACCCCCGCACGTCATGCGATCACGATCAATAACAAACCGGTCCAGCTGAACATCCACCTCGGGAAACGCATCGGTAAATGCTTCGAAATCCTCCCAGTGCGTAGTAGCTGCATATCCGTCAAGTAATCCAGCACGCGCAAGAACCCAACTTCCAGCCTCAATGCCTGCAAGCTTTTTGAACCGTGATGCAGTTTTTCTCACCACGCCAAGTTGTGAAGAGGTAACATGATGCTTCTGGTTAAATCCGCCAATGATAAACAACCAATCGCCCCGCAATCGATCATCAAAGGCCCGATCAACGGGCAGAGGAATATCACATGTTAGCGGCACTGAGACACCACCAAAACTTACAACTTTCCATTCATAGAGCAGCTTACCAGCTACACGATTGGCAGCCCGCATTGGTTCCAGCACCGAGGCCACACACATGAGCGAGCTTTCCGGCAAAACCAGAAGCGTTACACGACACAAATTCTGTGAAGTTTCCAAACCCATTTGTGAATTATGTTAAATACAGCATGATAATTGTCAATTACTTCCATTATTTTGCTATCAAAATAGGACAAATAGTTGGAGGACTAAGAATGCCACTCACGCCCAATCTGGATGTATTTATTACTTGCGCTGTAACGGGCTCAGGTGGAACGCAGGATCGAAGCCATCATGTTCCACGCTCGCCAGAGCAAATCGCAAATTCAGCCATTGATGCGGCAAAGGCTGGCGCTGCAATTGTCCATTGCCACGTGCGTGATCCTGAAACCGGAACACCTTCGCGCAAACTAGACCTATACCGCGAAGTGACAGACCGGATTCGCGATGCGGATATCGATGTGGTTCTCAATCTCACCGCAGGCATGGGCGGCGACATGGTGTTCGGCTCAACCGAGGCGCCCCTACCCGTCAACGAGAATGGCACAGATATGATTGGCGCTGCAGAGCGCGTGGCCCATATTGCAGAATGTTTGCCAGAGATTTGCACGCTTGATTGCGGAACAATGAATTTCGCCGAAGCAGATTACGTCATGACCAACACGCCTGGCATGTTGCGAGCCATGGGGCAGATGATGACGGACCTCGGCGTAAGTCCTGAGATAGAAGCATTCGACACAGGGCACCTTTGGTTTGCGAAGCAATTAGTAGAAGAAGGCATTTTGAACTCTCCAGCACTTGTTCAATTATGCATGGGCGGTCCGTGGGGCGCACCGGACGACATGAACACGTTTATGGCGATGGTCAACAACGTGCCGGCAGACTGGACTTGGTCCGCCTTCTCGCTTGGTCGCCATCAGATGAACTATGTAGCAAACGCCGTAAACGCAGGCGGCAATGTGCGCGTCGGATTGGAGGATAATCTCTGGCTCTCAAAAGGCCAACTAGCAACAAATGCCCAACTGGTTGAGCGCGCAGTTACTGTTATTGAAGGCATGGGCTCCACAATCATGGGACCCCAAGCTGTTAGGGAAAAACTAAGCCTCACAAAACGCGCGCCAAAGGGATAAATCATGATCATTGGTCTTTTTCGGGCTTTATACTTCTTCGGCCCCATCATTGCGTTAGCGCATATCTTCATGCCCGGTCGCAGCCGTACCGCATGGATGCTGTGGGCGGTTGCTGCAATTATTGTTGCCATTCATTGGATTTCGTTTTTCTCAGCACAAGAGGATAACGCGACAGAGGTCAGTATTTTCGGTGTTGCTACTTGGACCCCCTTATTGGTGACCACCGCATTAGCGGCACTTTCCGAGGCTAAATGGAGACGGTGGCATCCCAATCCATTCATATCACAAGGGATGATTGCTGCCCTTTGTATTGCGCCCTCAATCGCAGTGCAGTTCTTCATCTAAACCGAAAGAAGTTCCATGAAACTCCTCCTCGCATTCCTTGCTCTTCTAGCACTGAACAGTTCAGCATTCGCACAAGAAGTAAGAGCCATTAGCACTCTTGATCTAAACCGTTACCTCGGCACTTGGCATGAGATTGCCCGTTTTCCAGCACGGTTTCAAAAGGGCTGCAAAGATGCAAAAGCCGTCTATCAAAAAATTGACGAAGCCAGAATATCCGTCGTCAACACATGCAAACGCAATGGCTCGATTTCAAAAGCTGACGGAAATGCAATCGTCAAAGGCCCCGGGAAATTAGGTGTAAAATTTTCTGTTTTTCAGCCATTTCGTGCGCCCTATTGGGTTCTCTGGATTGATCCAAATTATCAAACCGTTGCCGTTGGCGAACCCAGCCGCAAATTTGGGTGGATACTATCTCGCAACAAAAACCGTAGCCGTAGCAGTGTTGTGAAAGCGATTAGCGCCCTTGCACAAAACGGATATGACACCCGTAAACTCATTTGGAACTGACATGATAAAAACAGCAGCAATCATTGGTGGTGGCGTAATAGGTGGGGGTTGGGCAGCCCGCTTCCTGCTCAACGGCATCGACGTCAATCTATTTGATCCGGACCCAGAGGCTGAGCGCAAAATCTCGGAAGTCCTGAGTAATGCAAGACGCTCGCTTCCTGCCCTGCTAGACTACTCAGTCGCGACCGAGGGCAAGCTTACTCATGTTAGCTCTATTGAAGAAGCAGTAAGCAATGCAGACTGGATTCAGGAGAGCGTGCCGGAACGCCTAGAAATCAAGCATAAGGCATTCGCGGAAATTCAAACACATGCTAGAAAAGATGCCCTGATCGGTTCATCAACCTCAGGCTTCAAACCGTCCGAATTGCAGGAAGGCGCACAGAACCCAAATCAGATATTTGTCGCGCACCCATTTAACCCCGTCTATCTCTTGCCGTTGATTGAACTGGTCGGGAACGCAGGAACCTGCGCACGGGCAAAGGATGCACTAACCAATATCGGCATGAAACCGCTCATCGTTCGAAAGGAAATTGATGCACATATTGCAGACCGCTTTCTGGAAGCCGTATGGCGTGAGGCGCTTTGGCTCATCAAGGATGGCATAGCAACGACCGAAGAAATCGACGATGCTATCCGCTTTGGCTTTGGCCTGCGTTGGGCACAAATGGGACTGTTTGAAACCTACCGCGTTGCAGGTGGCGAAGCAGGAATGAAACATTTCATCGCGCAATTTGGCCCGTGTCTGGAATGGCCTTGGACAAAGCTGATGGATGTGCCAGAACTCACCGACGAGTTAGTCGACACAATCGCCAACCAATCCGATGAACAATCAGGCCAATATTCCATTCGCGAGTTAGAGCGTATTCGCGACGATAATCTCGTGACTATTTTGCGCGGACTAAAAGCGCGCAATTATGGCGCAGGCGAAACGCTTGTCGCCCATGAGGCTCGCAAAAAGCCTGCTATACCTACCGACATCACCAAGCCGGTCAACACGTTGAACCGTGTTATTCCAATCGACTGGACGGACTATAACGGCCATATGAACGAAAGCCGCTATGGACAGGTCTTCTCGGATGCGGGCGATGTAATCATGGAAATGATTGGCGCGAATGCAGACTATATCGCGTCTGGCCTTTCTTACTTTACAGTAGAAAATTTAATCCAATTCCGTAATGAGACACATCCCGGTGAGAAAATCACCGTGATGACACAAGTGCTGCAGGCCGAAGGTAAAAAGCTGCGCATGTATCACGAGATGCACCGTTCAAATAAAGACGGAACACCCGGTGATCTATTGTGCACCTGCAACCAGTTACTGGTGCATGTTTCTCTGGAGACCCGTCGTTCGTGCGAACCTGGGCCGGAAATGGCTACCAAAATGCAAGCACTTCACGAAGCCCAAACAAAACTGCCACCACCTGCGAGCCTGCGATAGTAAAATCGATCGTTGGATCGCATAAGGAACCAAAATATGCATTTTGCACTCACCGAAGAACAGCAGATGATCGTGGACACCACGAAGGCTTTCGTGGAAAAGGAATTATATCCTCACGAGGCGGAGATTGAGCGCACAGGCCATCTGGATATGGATGTTATCAAAGGTGTGCAGAAAAAAGCCATCGAAGCAGGTCTATATGCTGCAAATATTCCCGAAGAATTTGGCGGCGCAGGATTGGATACGCTCACTTGGCTTCTCTACGAAAAAGAATTGGGAAAAGCCAATTACGCGCTCCACTGGACAGGCGTTGCACGACCGTCAAACATTCTATGTGCTGGCACGCCAGAGCAGCGCGAGAAATATCTGGAACCCTGCGTGCGCGGTGAAAAATGGGATTGCATGGCGATGACAGAACCGGGCGCTGGCTCGGACCTACGCGGCATGAAAGCCACCGCAAAACAGGATGGTGACGACTGGATATTAAACGGCACCAAACATTTCATCAGCCATGCAGATATTGCAGATTTCACAATTTGCTATGTTGCCACCGGCGAAGAAGACACACCACGCGGGCCCAAGAAACTGATTACGTCATTTTTTGTAGACAAAGGCACGCCCGGATACAGCGTGCGCGAGGGCTATAACAATGTGTCTCACCGTGGCTACACAAATTCCATACTTGAATTTGACGATTGCCGCGTCCCTGCCCGCAACATGCTTGGGGAATTACATAAAGGATTTGAAATTGCCAATGACTGGCTGGGCGCTACCCGTCTGCAAGTTGCATCCACTTGTTTGGGTCGTGCAGAACGCGCTTTCAAACACTCGGTGGAGTTTGCAGCAGAGCGCGAACAATTTGGCCAGAAGATCGGCAAATTTCAGGGTGTCTCCTTCAAGCTCGCAGATATGGCAACCGAGATGCAAGCCGCGGAACTTTTAACATGGAACGCAGGTTGGAAATACGATCAGGGCACATGCACTGACGCAGATATGGCAATGGCCAAACTCAAAGCTACAGAAATGCTGGCCTTTGTGGCCGATGAGGCAATCCAGATCCATGGTGGCATGGGCGTAATGGATGAACTTCCCCTCGAACGTATCTGGCGCGATGCTCGTATTGAGCGCATCTGGGAAGGTACATCTGAAATCCAGCGTCATATTATCAGCCGTGCCTTGTTGCGACCGCTGGGAGCATAATATCTTTCGATGAAAGAAACCGATCTCTACCTACCCGTAAAAACTCTGCTGGAAGCCCAAGGCTATGAGGTAAAAGCAGAGGTGGGTGCAGCAGACATTATGGGATTGAGGGGCAATGAACCCCCTGTCATTGTAGAATTGAAAACCTCGTTTTCACTGGCGCTTATTCATCAGGCAATTGAACGATTAAAAATTACTGATCTGGTTTATGTGGCAATTCCGGAATGGAAAGGACGGTCCGGCTGGAAAGCGTTTGTAGCAAACCGCGCCCTATGCAGACGGCTCGGCATTGGCGTAATGACCATTCCACCAACCCTTGATCGCACAGATGTACAGCTTGATCCGTCACCCTACCAGCCACGAAAATCAAAATCACGACAGGCACGCATGTTGAAAGAGTTTCAACAGCGCGTCGGCGACCCCAACGAAGGCGGCTCAACCAAAACCAAACTTATGACCTCCTATCGGCAAGATGCGCTGCGCTGTCTGCAGCACCTCACCATAAATGGCCCGACCAAAGCAGCCCTTGTTGCAAGCGCCACAGGCGTGACACGCGCGCGGCCTATTCTGGCGGATGATCATTACGGCTGGTTTGAACGCGTGGAGCGTGGCATTTACGCGATCACCCCAAAAGGTGAAGAGGCGCTCGGTCACTACAGCACAGAGCTAGAGAACCTTTCATGACCGACCTTTCACGTCTGCTTCATCCAAAATCCATAGCCTTGTTTGGTGGTGCGTGGGCTGAGAACGTATTCATTCAATTGCAAAAATCAGGCTTTACCGGAAACATCTGGCCGGTTCATCCAAAGCGTACACAGATCTGCGGGATTGCCTGTTTCAAGGATGTCTCGGAACTTCCCTCTCCGCCCGATGCCAGTTTTATCGGTGTGAATCGTGACCTCACTATAGACGTTGTGAAAGCACTGTCAGACATGGGTGCAGGCGGGGCAACCTGTTTCGCGTCCGGCTTTTTGGAAAGTGATGTCGAAGCCCAAGGCGGTGCGGACTTACAAGAACGTTTGGTCGCCGCAGCCGGCGACATGCCAATTCTCGGTCCCAATTGTTATGGCCTGCTCAACTACCTCGACAACATCACCCTATGGCCCGATCAACATGGCGGAAGACCATGCAAAAGTGGAGTAGCTCTGATTGGTCAGTCGTCAAATATTCTTATTAATATGACGATGCAGAAGCGTGGGCTTCCGATTGCCTACACCATTGCAGTGGGCAATCAGGCCAAGGTAAGTTTGAGCAGCGTTGCCCGCGCAACGCTCGATGATGATCGCGTCACCGCCATTGGCCTTTATATTGAAGGCTTTGGTGATATACGCGAATTTGAAGCAATGGCTGCCCATGCGCGCAAACTCGGCAAGCCGGTAGTTGTTATTAAATCCGGAAAATCTGAAAAATCACGCGCTGCCACAATGAGCCATACGGCTTCCTTGGCTGGCGCAGCAGCCGCCTCTTCGGCGTTCATGCGCAGACTGGGTATGGTGGAAGTGGGTAGCATTGCTGTCTTTCTTGAAACCCTCAAAATCCTGCATACGGTCGGCCCTCTGTCAGGAAATGCCATTTCGTCAATGTCATGCTCAGGTGGAGAAGCTGGGCTTATTTCAGACATGGTAGAGAAGAGCGGATTAAACGTTCGCGAATTATCACTACCAGCAAAAGAGACATTAAAGGATGTACTCGGTCCGCTGGTCACCATCACCAATCCGCTTGATTATCACACGTTCATTTGGGCAGATGAAGACAAGCTGGAAGCGACCTATTCAGCGGTTTTTTCTGACAAGTTTGATTTCAATATTCTGGTCATGGATATACCCCCCGAAGAACGATGCGATATGAGCGCATGGGTGGGACCGATAAACGTTGCGATCACGGCAGGCAAAACCTCAAACGCAAAAATAGCGCTGCACGCAACCCTGCCCGAAAATCTATCGGAAGAAATCAGCGACAGACTTATCTCAGAAGGCATCGTGCCACTTCATGGAATGGAAGAAATGATTCCTGCTATTGCGGCGGCAGTACAGGCAGGCAGATTTGAGAAAAATACACCAGAACCTGTATTGCTCGCTGACAATTCTAAACAACACGACTTCATAATTCTGGATGAGGCTCAATCCAAGACAGCACTTGCTGACTATGGCGTAAAATTTCCCCAATCCGTATCTACCCCAACTGCTGAAGAGATTAGTCATGCAAGCAACGCACTAACATTTCCCGTAGCTTTGAAAGGGCTAGGCATCGCCCATAAAACAGAAGCGGGAGCTGTCTGCCTCAACCTTCAATCTACCCAAGACATCTTGGATGCAGCAAGCAATATGCAGGGAACGTCTGGGTTTCTCGCCGAAGAAATGGTGCCCACCCCAGTAGCTGAACTGATCATCGGCATCACACGCGATGCAACTGGATTGTTCGTGCTCACCATTGGTGCAGGGGGCGTATTAACAGAATTATTAGATGACAGTGTTTCGCTCATCATCCCCACAAACAAATCAGAAATTGCCAACGCACTTTCCGGGCTAAAAATTTCCAGAATCTTAGCTGGCTATCGCGGTGCAGCACCTGCTGATATTGAAGCAATTATATCTGCTGTTTTGTCTGTCCAATCCTATTGCATGAAAAATCCCACTATACTCGAACTCGACATCAACCCGTTAATGGCATTGCCAAACAAAGCTATTGCGGTTGATGCGCTCATTAAACTGGAGGCCCAATCATGAGTGACCCTGTAAAAACCCGCAAGGAAGGTGGCATACTCGAAGTCACTATCGACCGCCCGAAAGCAAACGCAATTGATCTCGCAACCTCGCGTATCTTGGGTGATATCTTCAAAGAGTTTCGCGACGACCCAGAAATGCGTGTTGCAATCCTAACTGGCAGTGGTGAGAAATTCTTTTGCCCGGGTTGGGATCTAAAAGCTGCCTCAAGTGTCGATGGCCAAGACGGGGATGCCGTTGATGGCGATTACGGTGTTGGAGGGTTTGGCGGTTTGCAGGAACTACCCAATCTGAACAAACCCGTCATCTGTGCCGTCAACGGCATTTGCTGCGGGGGTGGATTGGAAATTGCCCTTTCGTGCGACATGATCTTAGCGGCAGATCACGCAAGTTTTGCACTGCCTGAAATCCGCTCTGGTACGGTTGCAGACGCAGCTTCCATCAAGCTGCCAAAGCGCATCCCATACCATATTGCAATGGAGATGTTGCTGACAGGAAGATGGTTGGATGTCGAAGAGGCTCATCGCTGGGGCATCGTCAACCATATCCATAGCGCTGACGAATTGATGGAAAAAGCATGGGAAACTGCCCGCCTGCTCGAAAGCGGTCCGCCCCTTGTTTATGCAGCAATCAAGGAGGTTGTTCGCGATGCGGAAGATTCCAAATTTCAAGATGCCCTCAACCGCATAACAACCCGTCAGCTAACAACAGTCGACAAATTATACGGGTCAGAAGACATGATGGAGGGCTTCAACGCCTTCACGGAAAAACGCGATCCGGTTTGGAAAGGCAAGTAATAGGTTTTAGTTCCCGTGACCTTCATGATACAGAACAATATGGCTAATTCAGACCAAGCGTTCAAAACTGCAGTAGACCGAACACACGTTCGGTTAATGGAGTTTTTTGAACCCACCCCCCTGCAACATAGCCAATATCTGTCTGATTTATATCGGGCCAATATCTGGCTAAAGCGAGAAGACCTGTCTCCTGTGCGCAGTTACAAAATTCGCGGGGCATACTCGTTTTTCCTGTCAGCAATGGAAGATAATCCAGAACAGAAAAACTTTGTATGCGCTTCTGCGGGAAATCACGCTCAAGGTTTTGCCCATGCGTGTAAAACCTTTAAACGCAAGGGCGTGATCTTTATGCCGGTCACAACGCCACAGCAGAAGATCATGAAGACAACAGCTTTTGGCGCACCCTATGTCGAAATCAGACTGGTTGGAGATGGTTTCGATGCAGCATATCAGGCGGCTACTGAGTATTGCGAGCAGGAACAAGCATTGCTTGTACCTCCTTTTGATCATCCGGCAATCATTCGCGGGCAGGCAAGTGTCGCTAAGGAATTGGTTGAACAACTTAATGACGATGTAAGTCCGGACATGATCATCATGCCTGTTGGCGGCGGCGGACTTTCATCCGGTATGACGCGATACCTCAATTGTGTGGACTATCAAGGCGAAGTCACGTTTGTAGAACCGGACCTCGCGCCGAGCCTACATACCAGTCTTGACGAAGGCAAACGCACCACACTCGATGAAGTCGATAATTTTGTCGATGGCGCAGCTGTCGCCACAATCGGCCAGAATAATTTTGAAATTCTAAAAGACTATTCACCCAAACAGATTGTATTGGCCCCCACTGATGGCCTATGCGCTACAATCATTGAAATGCTAAACATTGAAGGCATAGTGTTGGAACCTGCTGGAGCGCTATCTATTGATGCACTCAAACGATTGCCTGAAAATGCTATTTCAGGAAAAACAATTGTATGCGTGGCATCCGGTGGAAACTTTGATTTCGAACGATTGCCCGAAGTCAAAGAACGCGCTTTGAAATTCAGCGGATTAAAGAAATACTTTATCTTGCAATTCCCTCAACGACCTGGCGCTTTGAGGGATTTCCTGATGTTGCTTGGCCCCAATGACGACATTGCTCGATTTGAATATCTAAAAAAATCAGCCCGAAACTTTGGTTCGGTACTGATCGGTATCGAAACATCAAAGACTGATAATTTCTACGAGCTAAAAACTCGGATGGACCAGATGGGAATTCGCTGGCAAGACATTACCGAGAATGAGTTCATCGCCAATCTTGTGATTTAGAGCGTGTCTGTCTTGGATTGCATCGATTTGATGGGTTGGATTTTTGATT
>CAZEPF010000053.1:0-8577 GCA_964514045.1 uncultured Rhizobiaceae bacterium
AACCTCTGATCGTTGGCTAATAACGTGAACACCAAAAAGGCATGTTCAATGCAGTTACCTATTTGGCATTAAGGCTTGTTAGGGCGCTTAGTGGACACGGTGAATATTTCTAACTTTACCACCAGTTTCGGCAATTGGGGGGAAGTGAACATTGGTTAATCTGACAGAAACCGGCCTTGACCTCGGTTAACCGTCATTCATTATAGAATGAAAAAATTGCGGGCAGTTATTTTGAGTTTATTTTGCATGTACTTGGCGTATATTAACAACTGTCTTCAAATTGCATTACTTCACTTTCTAGGGTGAAACATATATTTTCCAAGCAAGCTTAATTAACAGAATATATGTGGACACTCAGAAATACCCCATTGAAAAAATCGTATTGCCTGTCTATTAGAACAAAGAGGGAACTTTCACTGGTCTTTTAGACTAAACTTGTAACGCGCTTATCCGCATTCTTCGAAACTGTTTACCTATGACCATCGCAGACGATTTTCAAACGCTTCTTAAAAATATAAAGATTACTAACGAGGCGACCATTGGTCTAAGATACGGTGAGATTACAAGTGCCTTGAACAAAGAGTTTCGAGATACAACATCTAAAACCGCTAATAGCCTTCAGGTTGGCTCTTACGGCCGGTGGACAGCGATCAAGGGCATATCTGACCTAGACATGATCTATGTCATGCCCTCTGGCAAATGGGATGACTACAAAAGCAGCAAGCAATATAGTCTGTTAGATGATACCCGCAAGGCAATAAAATCACGCTACCCGTCCACGACGGTAAAGGTAGACAGGCTTGTCGTTCGCGTATTGTATAAAGACTTCCACATTGAAGTGATGCCAGCGTTCAAGCAGGATAATGGAAGTTACAAGTATCCAGACACAGCAAACGGCGGGTCGTGGAAAATTACCAAACCGCAAGAAGAATTGGACGAGATGCGCTTAGCCAATCAGCGTAAGAACCAAAACTTGCGGCGGCTTTGTAAGATGACGCGTGCATGGAAGAACAAACACGGCGTGGCCATGGGTGGCCTTCTTATCGACACCTTGGCATACAATTTTCTCGAATCGACAGACGAGTACGATGAGAAGAGTTATTTCTGGTACAACTATATGTGCCGAGACTTTTTCAAGTTCTTGGCCGACCAACCCAAGCAGTCTGAATACGCAGCTCTGGGAAGTCGGCAACGCGTTCGGGTCAAAAAACGGTTTGAGCGTAAAGCCCAAAAGGCCTACGATCTTTGCCTGAAAGCTATCGCAGCAAGTGGGCAGCAGAACGAACGTCAGAAGTGGCGCGATGTATTTGGAAATGGGTATCCGGCGCCAGAGGTAAAAGCTCAGAATGCGCTTGAAACGAAGGCATTGAATGAAATTGCTTCCATGGCATTCCGCGACACAGAGGAGTTTGTTGAAGATCAATTTCCGATTGATATTCGGTTTGATGTTCGCATCGATTGCGAAGTAACTCAGCAAGGTTTCAGAACATCATTTCTTAGACAACTATTGGAGCGTCATAGCGTACTTTTCCGCAAAAAGAGTCTGCGCTTTTTCATTGCGGATAACTCCGATATTCCGGACGATGTGATCGTCTATTGGAAAATATTGAATCGCGGAGATGAAGCGGAGCGCCGAGATATGATACGTGGCCAAATTGTTCGCGATAAGGGTTCATGGGAGCACATTGAGAAAACCGATTTTCGGGGAGACCATCTAGTAGAATGCTACGTTGTACAAAATGGCGTTGTGGTCGCCCGCAACTCTATCCTTGTTCCTATAAGTGCAAAAAGTGCAGAGTTGGACGATTATGCAGCCTAGCTACGATATTACACTCGAAGACCAAATTCGTGAGTTTTATGGCCGCGTTATCTATACGCATAAGACCCATGAAAGCATGGCAGAAAGAGCTTCATGTAAACTCGGCACCTACAAAATCGCTCAAATTGTTCTGACCGCATTTACGAGTAGCGGCGCAGTGGGCATTTTGTTGATAGACGAATTCTGGCTTAAATTCGGCACAGCAGCGGTGTCATTTTTGACGCTGTTCATGTCGGCCTACATGAAGAATTTTGATCTTGGTGGCATTGCGCAGGCGCATCGAGAAATGGCTTCTAAGCTTTGGAATGTGCGTGAATGTTACTTGTCGCTGTTAACCGATTTGCCAACGATGCATCGCGATGAGGCAGTGGCACAGCGTGACGAATTGCAGACCATGCTCGCGGCCCTCTATCAGTCCGCACCGCAGACAAACAGAAAAGCGTATAAGGAAGCTCAAGATCGATTGAAAAAAATGGAAGATATGACGTTCGCGGAGCAGGAAATCGACCATTTCCTCCCACTATCACTAAAGCGCTCAGGCGGTCGTCCACTGCCTGCCAAAACTAAATGTTGAAGCACTTGATCAATTTCTCAAAGGGCCATAAGCCATGCCCGCCTGATGGATAAACATGAGGCGAGCAGGCACATTGTTCTAAGTGTTGTTCGACAAAGTCTTTGCCTGAGCAATCCAGTTGTCTCGGGTCGCTCGTCCTTTGAAACCCTCAAGATTTTCATCGACCCAGGCAACTTCAGACGATGTCCATGCAGCGATCTGATCATAATGAAAATAGCCTAGACCGTTTAGCAGTTTTTCCATCGCGGGTCCGACGCCGTTAATTTTCTTAAGATCGTCGGCAGCACCGCCACGTGGTGCGGAAAGACCTTCCGGCTTGCTGGTTTGGCCGGAGGACGCAGCACCTGATGCAGCCGGAGCAGCCACTGATGCAGTTGCAGATTTGCTTCGGCATTCCGCCAGATCAGCAGTGAGTTGATCACGCTCCACTTTCAATGCATCCAGTTCTTTACGAAGTGCCACGTCATTGCCAGCGGCGATTTCTTCATCTGATGGTGCGTCAAGCATGCCTGACTTGAAGAGCAGTCCTGCTCCTATGGCACCCAAAACCGGAGCAATGATGAATAGTGGAAGCTGCAGGAGAGACCACCAACCCGAAAACAAAGCCGGACCAATCGAGCGTGCAGGATTTACCGAAACACCCGTTACATTGATACCGACAAGGTGAATCGCGACCAGCGTAAGGCCGATTGCCAGTCCAGCAATTGCTGCTGGCGCTTTAGAACCTGTGGCACCGAGGATGACAACCATAAACAAGAAAGTGGCAACAAGTTCGAATACGAAAGCAGAGACTATCCCATACCCGCCGAGATATCCTTCGCCCCAGCCGTTTTGGCCAAGCCCGTTGCCTGAAATCGTATAGTCAGCGGTACCATTTGCGATGATCAGCAAAACAAGCGCGGCAACGACACCTCCTGCAACCTGTGCAATGATGTACTCAATGGCTTCTGGCAATTCCATTCGGCCGGCAGCTACCATACCCAGAGAAACGGCTGGATTGATGTGACATCCAGACACCGCCCCTATGCCATAGGCCATTCCGATTAATGCTAAACCAAACGCAAAACTAATACCGGTAAGCCCAATATCCGTTCCCGCTATTACGGCCGCTCCGCACCCTACCAGCACCAGTGTGAAGGTGCCAAGAAACTCTGCTACTTGCTTATTCATTATTTTCGCCCTCTTTAGATTAAAAATCTAACGTAACGTAAACTACTCGAGAATCCAAATCGTATTAACCATATATCCAAGGCTGCACGATTTTGTTTTTGAAAGAAGACATTCGCCGCGACACAAGCCATGCTTTTCCCATGGACAAACATGAGACTATAAATTCAGATGATTTTTAGCCATATATGTTCAGGCCAGAGGTGAATATCGCTTGCGCTAAACAAGCAAATCCAATGGCATCAAGTGGGCTGATTTACTTTGTAACAACAACCTTCGTTCCGAATCCTACGCGTTTGTAGAGATCAAGAATGTCTTTGTTGTACATGCGGATGCAGCCATAGGAGACAAAACCGCCGATAGAGCCCGGGCGGTTTGTGCCGTGAATTGCGTATTGACCACCGCCGGAGATAATCAACGCGGCTGCTCCCATCGGATTATTTGGCGCGCCGCCCGGGATCGTGCCCGTCAGGTGCGGTTTATCCTTGAGGATATCTTCTGTTGCCTTCCAAGCGGGCTTTTTTGCTTTCCAGCGAATGTAGCGGCTACCCGTCCATTGTTTATCCTGACGGCCTACTCCTACCTTGTACTGGATGGCTTTTCCGTTTCCCAAACCGTAGTAAAGACGGCGTTTGCTGGTGGAAATGAATATCGTACCAGGCTTTACGTCAACGTTGGAAACGATGGTTCTGGCCATTGCTTCGTTGGTTGCAATTGGCCCTACAAAGGCAAGCGAAAGCACCAAAGAAACAGCAATTAGGGTCGCCCGATATAGTTGCATAAACATCACACCTGAGAAAGCAACGCACTTATAAGCAGCGTTTGTTGTTGGTCTTGGCTGGGTTTATATTGCCTTACACATAAATATTGCTAGCGTTAAATCGTAAATTTTTTGTCATTGTTACTGATTCTATCAGGATTGGTCGGTCAAATCCGACCTTGCAGCAACGACGGCAAAATGTGTTCGAACATGAATTCAATTCCTAGATGGGGATCAAAATGAAAAATATCCTTTTTGTAATTCTGGCTGTTTTCGCAGTTGCTACTGTTTCTGGTTGTACAGAAATCGGTAAAGGCAAAGGCAAGGCGCCTGTCGTAACAAACGGCTAATTCAACAATTTTGGGCGGGGATATTCTCCGCCCATTTTCTATTTTAAGTGAGGTCGGGCTGTGATTCTTAGAAAAGCGTATACGCTTCTGGTACTGTTATTTGCTGTGGCACTTTCGGCGTGTAGTTCATCCAGTTCGGATGCGCCTGTTAAATCGCAGATATCTACTTACGACACCACTTTCACCCAATCTGTTAGGGGAAATACAGAAAAGGTTTCAAAGAAAAGAGCTTTGGGAACTGCAAGCTTTGCATTTGCCAAGCCTAAGTCATTTTTGAACCGCGACGCTAAAGCGACGAAAGAACCAAAACCTTATTTTGTAGAGTTTCGCGCTAGAAACGCTCTTAACTATGGCCACGCAAGCGTTGTCTTCGGTAAATTGAGAAACGGCAAAATTCCCGTAAACTCAAAAGGTGTATTGGACCCTAAACTGGTTCAGATCACCGGATTGCATCCTGCAACAAATGACCCAAAACAGTGGCTCAAAGGCCATGTTGTTCCTGTACCTGCGGAGACAGGTCCAAGCGATGGCGATTTTGAGGATGCTTATGTAACCGCTCGCTATCAGATCAATCTGACACGCAAGGAATTTAACAAGCTTGTGAGAATTGTTAAAAAGCACAAGCGCTCCTATCCTCATTGGTATGCGGTAAATTACGCAACCAACTGCCTTGGTTATATGGGTTCTATCGCTGAGGACATGGGCATGAAAGTACCAGCGGTGCCAAAATTCCCGAAAGAATTTGTTCAAAAGCTTAAGGCAATGAACAGTTAGTCTGCATCCACTTCTCCAAGATGAATTATACAAACCCGCCCGATAAACTGGCGGGTTTATTTTTGGACTATGCGGAAATAGCGTGGAAATTGACTTAGCGTAGAACCTCGATCAGTTCTGCACTCGTCCCCTCTTCATACATTTGTATATGGTTCCGTAAGATAGGCTGTCGCCCAGTTTTGAGAAATCACCATGCTCGAACATGCTGGTTGATAAATCATGCAAGATGGTGTGTGTAGCGGTTGCCATTGCCATTCCCATGGAGATGCGAGCAGCCCCTGCATTTGCAAACTCTTCCATGCTGACATTTTCCACCGTACTTATTCCTACGTTTACGGGTATCGAGACGCTGTTACAAACCTGTGTGACGGCTTCCAAACTTTTCAAATACGGTACGTAAACACAATCTGCGCCTGCGGCTTCAAACGCTTGGATACGCCTGATCGCTTCATCAAGACTATATAAACTATGCATGAAGCCATCTGCGCGTGCCACCAGAACAAAATCTTTTGGCAGGGATTTTGCCATCGCACTGGCCGCTTTGATACGTTCTACTGCAAGGTCAAATTCGTAAGGCTGGGAGTCAGGATAGGACATGTCTTCTATCGAAATCCCAGCTAAACCAATTTCTGCTGACAATTTGATGGTCTCTTCCATGATATCAGGAGCATCACCAAACCCGTTTTCAAAATCGCCCGACACCGGAAGAGACGTTGCCGAAACAATAGTTTCAGCATGGGCGAGAGCCTCATCGCGTGAGAGGGTTCCAAGGTCGGGTCGCCCCAGAGTAAAAGCATGTGCACCAGAAGATGTTGCGAGCGCCTTTGCTCCCAATCCTGCAAATAGGCACGCGGTGCCTTTGTCCCAAGCATTCGCTAAAATGAAAGGGTTTCCACGCGCATGAAGATCTCGAAATGTTTGCGGCATCTACTTTATCCTTATTCTTGTTGGAATAACATTGCCCACTCATAGCACTTCCCTACTGACATGTATGTGTCAGCATATTTCCAGATACCATTTCCCCAAAATACCTCCCCAAAGGCTTGCATAGTCCGGCGCTACTATGCCTATAAACTTAAAAGTATTCGACGATAGGTGGGAAAAATGAGTGCAGAGAAAACGTACGTTTATCAGTCCATTGCGAAAAGCCTGATAGACCATGATGTCCATACGATGTTTGGTCTAATGGGGGATGCCAATCTCTTTATGGTTGATGACTATGTGCGCGCCTGCAAAGGCACGTTTGTGCCTGTCGCCTATGAAGGAAGTGCGCTGTTGATGGGACTCGCCTATTCAAAGTTTGCGCAAACCGTGGGCGTGGCTACCGTGACGCATGGACCCGGTTTTACCAATTGCATCACGGCACTGACCGAAGGCGTGCGCGGGCATACGCCGCTTGTATTATTGTGTGGGGATACGCCCGTAAGCACGCCGCAAAATCTACAAAACATCGACCAGCGCGAACTGACAAAAGCAACCGGCGCCGGTTTCATACAAATGCGCTCGCCGCAAACCGTGACGGAAGACATTGCCAAAGCATTTTACCAAGCACGTGTAGAACGGCGCCCTGTTGTCGTGAACATGCCAGCTGATTTTATGTGGGAAGAAGTCAAACACAGAAAGCAGGTTTATCCGGTATTCAATAACCCGTCACTGGTGATGGAAGGTGATAATCTGGATGAGGCGATCGGGATGATTGCATCTGCCAAACGACCCGTCATCCTAGCAGGTGGCGGGGCAATCGGGGCAGAGGACGCTCTGATACGTTTGGCGGACCGGCTGGAAGCACCGCTTGCCACAACGCTAAAAGCAAAAGCGATGTTTAATGACCATCCGTTTAACATGGATATTTTTGGAACGCTGAGCACGCCTGAGGCTTATGACGTGATTGCCAAGAGTGATTGTGTTGTGGCCTTTGGTTCAAGCCTTCATCACTTCACCACGGATAAAGGCGCACTGATGAAGGGTAAACGCGTAGTCCTCATCAATGACACGATTTCCGAGATTGGAAAAAACTACCAACCCGATGCGGGGCTTGTAGGCGATGCGGGATTAACCGCTGATAATATCGTGCACTGGCTGGATGAAGCGGAAATCCCCGCAAGCGGCTTTACCAAGGAACTCAATAGTGACCTACTCACCGCGCATCCCGTTGGCACTGCGAACACGAGCAAGGCGGGTACGGTCAATTTCATTCATGCGCTTGAGCGTCTTGAAACTGCGCTGCCAGCCGACCGTGTTCTGACTACAGATGGCGGGCGTTTTATGACTGAAGTCTGGTGCAGAATTAAAGCACCAGATGCAAAGAGCTTTATTGCAACCACAAATTTTGGATCAATCGGTATCGGCCTGCAACACGCGATTGGCGCTTGTTTTGCCGTGCCTGACCGCCCAGTAGTTTTGTTCACGGGCGATGGCGGGTTCATGATGGGTGGCATCAATGAATTTAACACAGCTGTCCGCCTCAATCAGGATTTGATCACCATCGTCTGCAATGACTCTGCCTATGGCGCAGAGCATATCCAGTTTGTGGACCGTGACATGAGCCCTAGTTTGTCAGAGTTTGAATGGCCCTCATTTGCCAACGTCGCCACCGCATTGGGCGGGCAAGGCATTCTGGTGGAATCCGACGAGCAATTGGAAAGTGCGATAGAGGCAATCGAAAAACGCGACCGCCCGTTGCTCATCGAACTTAAGCTTAATCCAGATGATGTTCCGCGTATGCGGATGTGATCTGCTCGCAGTTCAACTAGGATCAGGACTCTCTAGGGTCTTGACCCTAATTAAAGCTGCATGATTATTGCTTGACCTTGAGGTACTCTAGGCTGCTAGCATTATACGTAATTTGAAGGAACTCGACCTCATGCGTATATCGGAAGCATCAGCAAAAAGTGGATTAAGCATCCACACTATTCGCTATTATGAAAAGTCAAAATTAAGCCCTCCCATTTCGCGTGGCGTTGATGGCCAGCGGTGGTTTTCTAAACAAGATATCGATTGGCTCAACCTGATTGCTTCACTACGTCAAACGGGAATGCCAATGAAACAAATGAGGCATTTTGCGGAACTCTATCAGACTGGTGATGAAACCCTTCTTGAGCGTAAAAGCCTTCTGCAAGAGCCTTCCAAATGC
>CAZEPF010000053.1:8587-16566 GCA_964514045.1 uncultured Rhizobiaceae bacterium
GTACTCAACAAATGCGGCGAACTCCTAGCGAGAAAGATTAGCCGTTACGATGAAATCATGGAGAGAAAACCTTGAGGATTATTATTGTAGGAGCAAGTGGAGACATTGGTCGCGCTGCAGCTGATGAATTGTCTACACGCCATGAAATTATAGCAATCGGCCGTAGCAGTGGAGACATCCATGTGGACATCACAAACCCATTATCAATTCGGGAAATGTATGAAAAAACAGGTAAAGTAGATGCCCTTATTTCAACTGCAGGTAATGTGCATTTTGGCCCCTTTGCAGACTTCACAGAAGAGCAGTTTATGATTGGCCTTAAAGACAAGGTAATGGGGCAAGTCAATTTGGTTTTGATTGGCAAAGACTATGTCAATGACGGTGGGTCTTTTACGCTTACAAGTGGAGTTCTGGACCGAGACCCCGTCAGACATGCGGTTGGAGCTGCAACTGCAAATGGTGCTTTGGCAGGATTTGTAAAAGGTGCAGCAATTGAAATGGACCATGGCCATCGTATCAATGTTGTAAGCCCAGGACTTCTTGAAGTTTCAAAACCCAAATACGGGCAGTATTTTTCTGGCCATGAAACAGTATCTTCGCAAAAGGTTGGGAGGGCTTACGCCAAAAGCGTGGAGGGCGCATTAACAGGTGAAGTTTTCATTGTTGAATAGTACCCGACACTCAAGTCAAATTGCCTGTCGTGCCAACTAACAGCTGGTAGAGAAGCTCTGACAGTTTGCTTAACTCTTTGTCGTTCAGCCGCCCATCAAACAAATAGCCTGCTTGTTTGGTAAAAGTTGCATTGGCTTGCGACAGTTTTTCCAAACCTGCCTTGGTGATCACAACAAATGCCAGCCTTGCGTCTTTTTCATCCGCTTGACGTTTTACAAGGCCGATCTTTTCCATCGGTGCTGCCATGCGCGTAATTGTGGATGCGCTGATGTTCATGCGCTTTGCCAATTCTACACGAGGAAGTTTTTTGACCGTAGCTTGCTCCAAGTGCATCAGCATCAAAAACTCGTTTACCGAAAGACCATGGACAGCCGAGAACTCTCCGGAAAGACGTTCGGTGAATTGGTCTGCGGATTGCAAAAGGCGTAATGCGAGTGTGGCGTGAGTGTTTTCCATACCATACACATAAATCAATATGCTTGCATGTGCAAGCATATTGCAATCTTTATGAAATTATCTTTGGAGCCTGCTATCTCTATCCATTTCGGTACGTATAGCTGTATCCATTCAGCGCAGGGGCACCGCCAAGATGGGCGTAAAGAATTTTGGAACCTTTCGGGAAAAACCCTTTCTGTGCCAGATCAATCATGCCCTGCATGGATTTACCCTCATAGACGGGGTCGGTGATCATCGCTTCGGTTTGTGCAGCAAGCCTGATCGCTTCATTCGTCTCATGGCTAGGCACACCATAGGCAGGATAGGCATATTCGGGATTGATGATGATCTCGTCATCACGAACCTTGCGACCAAGCTCCACCAGTTCAGCCGTCCCATCCACAATGCTTCGCATTTGTTCACGTAATTGTTCTGGTGTACCCGACCCGTCAATGCCGATCACGCGGTCAGCGCGATCATCTGCAGCGAACCCGACAATCATGCCCGCTTGCGTGGAGCCTGTTACACAGCAGACCACGACATAATCAAACGTGATGCCCATCTCCGCTTCTTGGGCGCGGACTTCTTCGGCGAATCCCACATAACCAAGGCCGCCATATTTATGGACGGATGCGCCTGCAGGAATTGCGTAAGGTGTGCCGCCTGCATCGCGAACAGACTGCATGGCATCTTCCCAGCTTTTGCGAATGCCAATATCAAACCCGTCATCCACAAGGCGGCTATCCGCACCCATCAAACGGGTCATCATAATATTGCCAACACGGTCATAGACGGCATCGTCATGCGGCACCCAGCTTTCCTGAATGACCACGCATTTCATGCCAATCTTTGCGGCAGTGGCGGCAACCATACGCGTATGGTTGGATTGCACACCGCCAATGGACACCAATGTATCAGCGCCAGAGGCAAGCGCATCCGGCACGATATATTCAAGCTTGCGCAGCTTATTGCCACCCATTGCCAGACCGGAATTACAGTCATCGCGTTTTGCATATATCTCCACATCTGCACCAATGGCTGCGGTCAGCCTTGGGAGATGTTCAATTGGCGTTGGACCGAAGGTTAGAGAGTAGCGTTCAAACTTGGAAAGATTCATGGGTGTGTTTCCTATGCAATTTTTTCAAAGGCTAACACATCGCATCTGCCGACCGCATCCTATTTGTGCGTCGAGGTAGGTTTCGTGAGTTCGATTATGTAAGTGAGGTGTTGTCTTTGGTCAAAATAGGCGGTGTTTGAAATTCGTTTCGCCATGCAACCAGACACAATACCGGCATTTCTGTCGTATGCATGGCGTGTGGTTGGTTACTGCGATGGTAAGAGGTATCCCCCGCACAAAGAACCTGATCGGGACTATTCTCACGTTTGAAAATAGCACTACCTGACAGAACCCAGTAAATCTCTTCAGCGGGATGATTGTGCCAAGGATAATATAAGTTAGGCGGCATATACACGATATAAAGCCTTATGGATTCGGATGAGAATGGACCGCATTCGCCGATGATGCAGTAGCATCCAAAATTGTCCATGAAATAACTTCCAATATCAGTATCCTTGTAGGTTTCGCGCCAGCATGCCGCCGGACCAGCGGCCACAATCGCATCTTGTAACTTAGGATACATTTTTGATGTCAGGCCAGTCTCATTGTATAAAACATCAGCGCATGGACAATGATGTGGTGAAATTGATTGCCTAACTATGTCGTCAGGAAACTGCTTGAACTCCATCATTTCATGATGATCGCAATAGGCGCTTCGCACCTCGTCCAAAAGGTTCATATAAAGCTGATTATTTTCCATCCCAAAATTCTAAATAAAGGGAAACACAAATGCTGATCAAATCACGACACTGAATATAATTTGGCTCTTCGGCCTTGATCTATCTAATTGTAGCTTTGTGCGCGACATTATCGGTAACTGCCACAAAAATTATTCTTTCAAAAAGCTATCTAAACCCATACCATCAAAAAAATCTGTTGCATTTTTTGTATATTCGGCCCATTTGCGAATTTGATGATTAGCTTTAGCGTCATGTTCGAAAAAGGGACTGCTGATGGCTCGCCAAATTCTTACCGTTATTTCTCTGTTTCTCAGCACCATATTCCTATTGCTAGGCGGTGGATTGCAGGTTGTCCTACTGCCCATTCGCGGGCAGATGGAAGGCTTTACTGCTTCGCAAATTGGTTTGATCGGCACGGGCTGGGCTGTGGGTTTCACGCTTGGTTGTGTGTTGGTGCCATTGCTTGTGCGCCGCGTGGGGCACGTTAGAACCTTTGGCGCGCTTGCTGCAACGCTTGCTTCTGTTGTTCTGTTAAACGGGCTGATTATCGAAGCTTACTCATGGATTCTTTTGCGCGCGATGGCAGGGTTTTGTTTTGCTGGCTCTTACATGATTATCGAAAGCTGGCTTAACGAAGGCATTGCTGACGAACAACGCGGCTCGATGTTCTCGATCTATATGATCATTTCCCAGTCCGCATTTATGGCCGGGCAGTATGTGATTGTAATTTCCGATCCGTCGCAATCTACGCTCTTCATGATAGGCGGCATTTTATATTGCATTTCAATTCTTCCAATCGCTCTATCCAAAGCACGCTCGCCCGCCCCCCTGACACAGGTAAAGATTGATCTCAAAGGTATGTTTGTTAACTCACCATCAGCGTTTGTGGGCTCTCTTATTGCTGGGATATTGGCCGGTTCGTTTCAGAGTTTTGCGCCCGTATTTGGTGTGAGCGAAGGAATGTCGACGGCTAATGTTGCGAACATGACGGTGACCGTGATGATGGGAGCTATTTTGTTTCAATATCCACTGGGCAAGCTCTCGGACATCATCGACCGTCGCTATGTGATGGTAGGCCTGTCGGTTGCTGGCGCGTTTGTGGGGTTCATGGTTGCCGAGTTCCAAGTGAATGGCGAAGACCCGCAGCTAACCTTCTTCTTACTGATGTTATTGCTTGGCGGTTTTGTTTATCCGATCTACGGACTTGTAAACGCTCACGCTAACGACCGAGCGGACCCGGAGGATTTTGTTAAAATCTCATCCAGCCTGCTTATTCTTTATGGGATTGGCAATATGATTGGCCCGCTCGTAACAGGCCCCGCCATGGAGTGGTTTGGCAATAATGCCCTTTTCCAGATTATTGGCCTCTCGCATCTGCTGCTTGCCCTACATATGGGATACCGGACTACACGCCGTGTGGCAGCCGTTGATGATGTGATGGATTATCAGGTTGTGCCTGTTGCAACGATGGGTCTTTCAACCGAGACCTACTCGCTTGATCCGCGCTCTGATGCAGAGACTTACATGAGCGATGACGATGCGGATGACGAGACCAACCCGAACGAACCCGCACATTAGATTAGGTTTAGAAGCTTAGGCTTGCAGGACGTTTATCCGCGCGCGGAAAGATACGCGCGAATTGATACTTTTGACCACGGATCAAGATGTTTGGCTGCGTTTGAGTAACTTGCCACGATTTCACCCGTCAGAGCGTCGGTTCCGGCCAGCTCCTGCATTACTTCAATTGTTGCAGATTTTGCAGCTTCGATAATGTCTGCCGGATAGTCACGAACAACAACACCTTCATTATCGATCAGGTTTTTCAGGCTTGCCGCATTATTCCATTCAGCTTCGCCTAGTGAATTGATGTTTTCTGCGGCACATGCTGCCGCAACGATCTGTTGCAAATCGGTTGGTAATTCGCTCCAAGCGGTTCTGGAAATCAAGGCTTCCCCTGTTCCATTGGGTTCATGGAAGCCCGGTGAATAGTAATTTTTGGTAACGTGATGAAAGCCCATTGCAGCGTCACTAAACGGGCCGAGGAACTCAGTTGCATCGATGACACCGCTCTTCAAACTTTGAAATATTTCAGATGGAGCAAGGTTGATGGTTGCGGCACCCAGCTTGGTCATCACCGCGCCTCCAAGGCCCGGCATTCTGATCTTCAAACCACTGATATCAGATAGCGTTTGAAGCGGTTTTTTATACCATCCACCCATTTGATATCCGGTATTACCAGCCATAAACGGCTTCACACCAAATGGTTCATACAACTTATCCCACAGGGCTTGCCCGCCGCCGTGATTGATCCACGCGATGTGCTCAAGCGGCGTCAAGCCGAACGGCCCTGCCGTAAATAAAGGCGCAGCTGGAAATTTAGAGGACCAGAACAAGGGGGCTGTATGTCCCATCTGAACCGTATCATTTGCAATCGCATCAAATACTCCAAGACCAGGTACAATTTCGCCTGCTGCATGAAGTTTAATCTGGAGGCGTCCGCCAGACATTGCTTCGATGCGATCTGCCAAACGCTGTGCGGTAACACCAGGGCCAGGCAGGTTTTTTGGCCAGGATGTTACCATTCTCCATTTGATGACAGACTGACCAAGTGCAGGTGTCGCTAAGGCAGGTAGCGTTGATGCACCAGCTGCAAGGGTGAGTAACTCACGACGATTGGGAGATTTAGTTTTCACGTTAAGCTTTCCATAGTGAGTAGAAGTGATGCACCGGACCAGCGCCTTTACCGATTGAAAGCGCGTTGGAAGCTTCCAACGCTCCAGTAAGCCAATGTTTTGCATGGCCGACAGCATCTTCTAAATCATACCCGTGAGCCAGATTTGCAGCTATTGCAGATGAAAGAGAGCAGCCCGTGCCATGGGTGTTTTCAGTTTCAATGCGTGGTGTGCTGAACCACTTATTGCCCGTGAGAGTAGCAAGCAGATCGGCAGCCTCCGAACCCTCACCATGCCCGCCTTTGATGAGAACCGCATTCGCTCCCTCACCCAATAATATTTTGGCCTGTTTTAGGATTTCAGCTTCGGATGAAGCCAGAGGTGTTTGCGTCAATTTCGCAGCCTCATGCAAATTGGGCGTGATAATATCCGCAAGCGGCATAAGGGTAGTTTTGATCGCACCCACCGCGTCTTCAGCTAAAAGCAAATCACCCGATGTTGCAACCATGACCGGATCAAGAACCACATTGCTTGCGCCATAGGTTTTAAGGGCATCTGCAACAGCTTTAATTACGGGAACCTGAGACAGCATCCCGATCTTCACTGCACCAACAGAAAGGTCAGTAAAAACTGCTTTTAGCTGCTCTGTGATGAACTCAGCCGGTACGTCATGAATTGCGGTGACACCCATTGTGTTTTGTGCGGTTAATGCCGTCAGCACGCTTGCGCCATAGGCGCGGTTGGCAGAAAAAGATTTCAAGTCTGCCTGAATGCCAGCACCACCGCCTGAATCCGATCCTGCAATAGTAAGAGCAATGGGTATAGAATTCATGATCTACTCTCCTTGATATGGTGCGCTAGTTTTTGCGCGGCGGCAGCCACATCATCCGCCATATAGATGGAAGAAATCACAGCAACCCCATCACAGCCCTGCTCCATCACGCTTGCTATATTGGATACATTGATACCAGCGATCGCACCAACGGGCATGTCCAAGGCTTTATTCTTGATGATATTTGCCCGTGCAATCCAGCCATCCATGCCGATTGCGGTCGGGTTATTTTTGGAGTTCGTTTCAAACACACCACCCACGAACGCATAGTCTATATAGTCGACAGGACAGGCTTCTGCTTCTTTTATGGTCTTGATGGATATGCCAATGATTGCGTTCTGACCAAGTAAACCCCGCGCATCTTTAACCCGCATATCCTGTTGACCCAGATGCACACCATCGGCTTTGCTTGCAAGTGCAACATCGACGCGGTCATTCACGATAAATGGCACACCAGAACCTTGTAATGACTCACGGATTTCATTGGCGTGATTGATCATGGCGCGACTATCAGAAACCTTGTCACGATATTGAATCAGCGTGACACCATGATCTGCTGACGCTCGTGCAAGTTCTCCCATTGGCCTGTTTTGGCAATGTTCGGGATCAATTATTCCGTAGAGTGAAATATCAACTGGGTTCATTGTATTTTTGCCCGTTTCAGCAATTCTTCTTCACTTACACTGTAAAGCGCATCGAGAAACTCCGGCACGAAGCTTCCTGGTCCGGATGCTTTTTCAGCAGCGATTTCACCGGAAATAGAAAACCATAATGCACCCGCAACACAAGCAGCTTGTGATGAGGTTTTGGAAGCCAGAATTGCAATTAACGCACCAAGCGCGCATCCCGTTGCAATCGTGCCGGCCAGTAAGGACGTCCCATTGGCGATAGAAGTTTTAGCACCGCGATAGTGAATAGAATCAAGCTCACCTGTTTCCATCAGGCAGTATGGATGCGACTTGTCAGTGTTCAAAATTTCTGCTTCAGCGCGGTTTGCCTTCACAATTGAAACTGCTGGCATAAGCTCTTTGGCGAACTGCAACCGCGTCTCTGAGACGTGAACCATTACGGGATCCAATGCGACCGGAATATTCTTTTGATCCGCACAGTGAAGAGCAATTGTGATTGCTTCGATTTGCTTATCGCTCAGCGTGCCCAAATTTAGGTGCAGCGCATCTGCTTTAGACATAAACGCTTCGATCTCGATTGGGTTTGCAGTCATGGAAACGCTCGCACCACATGCCAGTAAAACATTGGCCGTGAAGTTTTGCGCAACCGTGTTTGTAATCGAATGTAGATGCCCGCCACTTTTGCGTAATGCAGAAATGGCCGCCATTGCATCTTTTAGTAAAGTGTCAAATTCAGATTGCAAAACATTACCTAAGGTCTGGACGCAATATTAAGTTAGTCCGGCAATACAAGGCGCTATAGGTTCTGGATATCCATTCCCTACGCCGGCACAATCCGGATCAGGTTCAAAGAGTTGATGAAACTTCATCTCTCAGCCTGACCCAACAGGCACCTCTATGGTCTGCTAGTCGTTTAGCGTTTAACCACGCGACATGCAAGAT
>CAZEPF010000054.1:0-16300 GCA_964514045.1 uncultured Rhizobiaceae bacterium
ACAAGCCAGATACGCTCTAGAATTTATTCTGCGGAATAAATCACTGGAAACTCTTCACCCTCGAAGGGTGTTCCCGGTGTATATTCAAGATCAGGAAAAGCTGGTGAAGTCTTGCCGGGTCGCTCTGCAAAAACCGCATCATCACCTACCCAGCGCATAGACACAACGCGTCTTCGCGTGGGAGACGCATTTGCAGGTGCGCCATGCAGTGTTTTGAAGGTAAAGGCAACGGCATCGCCCGGCTCGACAGCCCATCCGACAATATCCAGTGTATCACGATTGGCATTTACATCCGGTACTTGCTCGGATGAATCATTGTCAAACAAGGGCGTTCCATCAAACCGGTCAGGTCGAAATGTCTTGTCCCATTTGTGTGAACCGGAAATATATTCGATGGTTCGTTCCCGTGGCACAGCATCAAGCGGCACCCAGAATGAAACGCTCTGCTGTCCTTCAACAAGATAATAAGGCTGGTCTTGATGCCATGGGGTGACAACAGAATTTCCCGGTTCTTTTACCAGAATATGGTCATGAAAAATTCGCGCTGTTTTTGATTGCATCAGTTTTGCAGCCATTTCGGCCATACCTGAAGTTTGAACCAGTTCACGATAACCGTCAAACTGGTTCCAAACCACATAATCCTGAAAGAACGGTGCGCTGCCATCATCAGAGTGATAGGTGCGTTCCCGCCAGGATGGATTAACTTTATTTTCCTCAATAGCAGTACGAACGCCTTCCACCTGATCAGTAAAAGCACCCTTCAACAATACAACACCATTGTCCTGAAATTCTTGTATCTGTTCGGAGGTAATCATCATCAATCCTTAGTAACCTGCCTGTCGATCAACCAGATGTTGCAAGCCTTTCCCTGCCTCATGCCGCTGTATTTGGCTTTCCACATATTGGCCCAAGGCTACGACATCAGAATTAGATGCAGCATGAGGAGTTAGGATTGCGGTTTCAAACTTCCATAATGGACTGTTGGAAGAAAGCGGTTCGGTTTCAAACACATCAAGTGAAACGCCACCAAGTGTGCCATCTTCCAGACAAGCGGCAATGTCGGTTTCTACCTGGCTGCCACCGCGCCCGCCATTGATGAAAATCGGTGATGGCAGCACATCATGCCTGGCAAGTTTTTCAAATAACCCGCGATTGAAAAATCCATGTGTCTCTTTTGTATGGGGTAATAGTCCAACAATGTAATGACACTGGGTTAGAAATTCATCCAAACCATCCGCATCATAGCATTGAATGCCATCGATGTTTTTTTGACTGCGGCTCCAGCCGATAACATTAAAGCCCAGCAGTTTTAATTTTTGCGCGGAGTCCTGACCCAGAACCCCCATCCCCATTACGCCGATGGTGATTTCACTGGCTTGGGGTTGAGGCAGGGCTTCCCAATGCGACTTCCTCTGAAACCCGTCATACTGGCGTTGCTGGCGCAAATGCATCAAGCTTTGAAGGCAGACCCATTCGCCCATACGGGTGGTGAGGGTAGGGTCCACAAACCGCACAATCGGAATGTCTTTTGGCACATGCGGATTGGCAAGAATCTTATCAACGCCAGCACCTGCATTAAAAATTATTTCAAGGTCCGGCATCCGGTCAAACAGATCATCATCAAACTCCCACACAAGTGCATATTTTATACCTTCAAGAGTGTCGGGTCGTTCACCCTTCCCCCAATCCACGACGCGTCTTCCGTTTAGGCCGTCGCGTATGTCGCCAAGTTTTTCTGCTTCGAGAAAATTGACAGAAAGAAGAAGGGGGGATGAATTCATTGTTCTACTGCTGCGGTTTCCACGGCCTTGATATCAAAAGCTGCGGCCATCAATGCCTTTGTATACTCTGTTTGCGGGTCATCAAAAATCTGCGCCGCTGAGCCTTGCTCAACCACTTTACCACTACGCATTACGATAACCTCATTGGCAAGTGCTTTCACTACTTTGAGGTCATGGCTGATAAACATGTAAGACAGGCCGCGCTTCTGCTGGAGGTCGCGAAGTAGATCAACAACTTGCGCCTGAACACTCATATCAAGCGCAGACGTTGGCTCATCCAGCATTACAAATTTGGGTTCCAAAACCATAGCACGCGCAATCGAGATGCGTTGACGTTGTCCACCAGAAAACTCGTGTGGATAGCGATGCCGTGTTTCGGGATCAAGCCCGGTTTCTGCAAGCGCCTGAACCACCAGTTCCTCACGGTCCTTGCTGGAAAGTTCTGGCCGATGAATGCCCAACCCTTCGCCGACAATCTCACCCACAGACATGCGTGGACTTAGCGAGCCAAACGGGTCTTGGAAAACCACCTGCATTTGGTCGCGCAGCTGACGCATTTTCTTGAAGGAGAAATCATGGATATCCTCACCCAGAAAGTTGATCTTTCCCTCTGATGAGATCAGGCGTGTGATCGCCATACCAAGTGTTGTTTTGCCTGACCCTGATTCACCCACAACGCCCAGTGTCTCACCTTCGCGCAATTGCAAGCTTATGCCATCAACAGCTTTCACGTGGTCAACCGTTTTGCGCATCAATCCCTGTTTAACAGGAAACCAGACCTTCATGTCAGTGGCTTCAACCACCACAGGTGAGGTTTTATCGCTGACAGGCGGCGTACCTTTTGGCTCTGATGAAAGAAGATGCTTTGTGTAAGCGTGTTGCGGGTTAGCAAATATATCGGCGGTGTTCTCGCGCTCAACGATCTCACCTTTTTGCATCACGCAGCAACGGTCAGATATACGACGGACAATTCCAAGGTCGTGCGTGATGAACAACATGGAAAGCCCGATGCGTTCTTTTAGTTCAGAAAGCAGTTCTAGTATTTGCGCCTGAACGGTTACGTCCAGCGCCGTAGTAGGTTCGTCCGCAATCAGAAGTTCAGGCTCATTGGCCAATGCCATTGCGATCATTACCCGCTGACGCTGCCCGCCTGAAAGCTGGTGCGGATAACTGTCCAGACGTTTTTCTGCATCCCGTATGCCAACCTGATTAAGCAGTTCAATCACACGGTCACGTGCGGGCGTTCCCGATAGCCCTTTGTGAAGCGTAAGGACTTCGCAAATTTGCTTTTCAATTGAGTGGAGCGGATTGAGCGATGTCATCGGCTCTTGAAAAATCATGGTAATGTCATTACCACGCACCGCGCGCAAATCACCTTCGCTGGCAGTAAGCAAGTTCTGCCCCTTAAACCGTATACTGCCTGAAGGATGACTGGCGGCTGGGTAAGGCAGCAATTTAAGAATTGAAAGCGCGGATACAGATTTTCCAGAACCTGATTCACCCACAAGTGCTACCGTCTCACCCTTTTTGATATCAAATGAAATCCGGTCAACTGCTGTGGTCGTATTACCGCCCTGGGTGAAGGCAATGGATAGGTCGTCAATCTCAAGAAGGGTATCGCTCATCCAAATGTCTTTCTTGGATCAAACGCATCGCGGATTGCTTCGCCAATAAAAATCAAGAGTGACAGCATGAGGGAAATCACAAAGAAGCCCGACATGCCAAGCCATGGCGATTGTAAATTGTTTTGCCCTTGCTTCAATAATTCACCCAAGGAAGGCGACCCCGGTGGCAGGCCAAACCCTAAAAAGTCTAGTGAGGTAAGCGTGGTAATCGAGCCATTCAAAATGAAAGGCAAAAACGTCAGCGTCGCAACCATTGCATTTGGCAAAACATGACGGAACATAATAGTACGATCATTTACGCCCAATGCGCGCGCTGCTTTGACATATTCAAAGTTTCTGGCCCGCAAAAATTCAGCCCGCACAACGCCAACAAATCCGACCCAGGAAAAGAGCAAGAGTATGCCCAGCAATACCCAGAAGCCGGGCGCCAAAACGGCTGCAATAATCAACAACAGATAAAGAACCGGAAGCGCTGACCAAATCTCGATGAAACGCTGGAACAGCAAATCCACCCATCCACCAAAATAGCCCTGCACAGCACCTGCTGTTACTCCGATGACAGCCGATGCCGCTGTCAAAATTAAACCAAACAGTACCGAGATACGAAATCCGTAAACCACACGCGCCATCACATCGCGCGCCTGATCATCCGTACCCAGCCAGTTCCAGTTGCCGATCCGACAATTGTGATCGTCTGCCCCATTAGGCAATTGCGAGCAGCGCTCTTCCCGCGAATACATCCAGCTTGGTTTGGTGGGTGCTGGCTCTGGAATTTCCACCACAGCCGTATTGTAGGAGTAGCGAATAGGCGGCCAGATCGCCCAGCCGTTCTCTGCGATATAATCTTGAATGAAAGGCCCGCGAAAATCTGCAACAGGCAGGTTTAGTTCATCATCAGGCTCAACCACATCGTTTTCCGACAGGCTTTGGAAAATAGGGAAAAACAGTTTTCCATCAATAGACGCAACAATGGGTTTGTCATTGGCAATCACTTCGGCAAACAGCGTCAGTACAAACAGAATACTGAAAATCCAAAGCGACCAATAGCCCCGTCGATTGGCTTTGAAACTGGAAAGCCGTCTTTGATTAAGCGGCGAAAGATATGAAGCAGTATTGGTCACGGATTACACCTGCCTGGCTTCAAAATCGATGCGTGGGTCGATCATCGTGTAGATCACATCCGAGATGAGGTTCACCACAAGCCCGATCAGCGAGAAGATAAACAGGGTTGCAAACACAATCGGATAATCACGCCCGATAATGCTTTCAAACCCGAGCAGGCCAAGTCCGTCGAGAGAGAAAATTGTTTCAATCAACAATGAGCCGGTAAAGAACGAAGTGATAAAGGCCGCTGGAAATCCTGCAATAATGATCAACATAGCATTGCGGAATACGTGGCGATACAACACTGTATTTTCGGCCAGCCCTTTTGCACGGGCGGTCTGCACATATTGCTTGCGAATTTCATCCAGAAACGAGTTCTTGGTCAGAAGTGTGGTTGTAGCAAATGCCGATAAAGCCATCGCAGTCAGCGGCAGGGCGAGGTGCCAGAAATAATCGACAATTTTTTCTGGCCATGTCAGTTCGCTAAAATTATCCGAGACAAGTCCGCGTAGCGGGAACCAGTCAAAAAATGACCCACCTGCAAACACAACCATAAGCAGGATCGCAAACAAGAAACCCGGAATGGCATACGCGATGATCACTATGCCACTGGTCCATATATCAAAGCTGGAACCGTCCTGCACGGCTTTGCGAATACCAAGCGGTATGGATATTCCATACGATAAAATCGTGATCCAAAGCCCAAGAGAAATAGAAACGGGTAGTTTTTCGATGATGAGATCAAGCACGGATTTATTCTTGAAATAACTCTCGCCAAAATCAAAACGGGCATAATCCCAGACCATTTTGCCAAATCGTTCATGCGCTGGTTTGTCAAAGCCAAACTGCTTTTCCAGCTTCTCGATAAATTCTGGGTCCAGACCTTGTGCGCCGCGATAATTCGAGTTTGAAGTACGAACGGAGTCAAACTCTCCAGCGCTTTGACCCGCATCCCCTCCACCGGAAACCCGATCGGTTGCATTGCCTGCCTGTCCGGTAAGTTCCGCAGCTATTCGTTCAATCGGGCCACCGGGCGCAAATTGAATCACGGCAAAAGAAATTGCCAAGATTCCCAATATTGTGGGAACCATCAATAGTATACGTCGCAGAATGTATGCGGCCATGAACCGATTTATCCCCGGCAATTACACGCGAATCAGGCTTTGCCAATCGCCTTTGCTTTATCTTCCTCGTACCACCACTGGCTTTCAGGTGCAAAAACGTATTCTGGCTTTGGCTCCTTAAATCCAAACATATCCCAATAGGCAACCCGGTGTTCGTCTGAATACCAATTTGGGATCCACAAATGCATAGGCCGTAAAACCCGATCCATGACACGCAATAGCGTCACGAGTTCATCGCGGCTGGATACGGTTTTCATCTTGGCAATCAGGTCATCAATGACGGGTGACTTAATGGCGGGGAAGTTTCGTGTGCCTTTAATGTCAGCAGATTCTGAATGAAGAAAAAAGCGCAATGACTCAGCCGTTGGGCTTGCGCCAAATCGTGCGGCAATACCAACAATATCAAAATCATATTCTTCCAATCGCGCTTGAAATTGTGAAGGATCGACCAAACGGATGCTAGGCTCAGCACCCACCCGCTTCAGGTTCTCGACAAAGTTACCCAAAACCCGTTCGAATGTGGGAGAGCGGATTAAAAACTCGATCGCAAGCGGTTCGCCCTTTTCATTGAGAAGTTTCGTGCCTTTGCGTTCCCATCCAGCTTCCTTCAAAAGGCCCAGTGCTTTTCGCAAAGCGGTTCTGTTATTACCGCGACCATCGGTGACATTAGGAATGATCGGTTCTTCAAAGGTTTCTGCTGCCAGTTGCTCGCGATAGGGCTCAAGTATCGCAAGTTCTGCCTCATTGGGTTTGCCCTCGGCCATAAATTCCGAGTTTTGAAAAATGGATGCAGAACGCGAATAAGCACCATAAAACTGTTTCTTATTGGTCCACTCAAAGTCAAAGCATAAGCCAATTGCTTCTCTCACGCGCGGATCAGCAAACCGTTCCTTACGGGAATTTACCGCCCAACCCTGCATGGTGGGTACGGGCTCTGAAGGGAACCCGCGTTTGATCACCTTGCCTTCATTGAGGGATGGGAAATTGTATTCCGTGGCCCAAATCTTCGAGGTAAACTCCTCACGCCATGTAAGCTCGCCTTTTTTGAAGGCCTCAAACGGGGCAATACGGTCGCGGAAAAACTCAATCCTAAGCGTGTCGAAGTGATTAAACCCTTTGGTAAACGGCATGTCCTTTGCCCAATAATCAGCGACCCGCGAATATTCGATAAATTTTCCAGCTTCCACCCGCGATACCCTGTAGGGGCCCGACGATAGGGGAGTATCCAAGGTTGATGCATCAATCGGCCTATCCTGATGATAGGTTTTTGAGAGAATAGGAATTCCAACCGAAGACAAGATGGCGCGGTCTGATTGATCACCTGTGAACGTTAATTGAAAAACATGTTTGGATATGGTCTTTGCATCAGCCAGTTCCTTGATCGCCTGACTGATAGAAGGGTGTCCGAACTCTTTGAGTGTGATGTAACTAAACGCCACATCGTCAGCAGTAACCTCGGATCCGTCATGGAAGCGGGCTTCTTTACGAAGTTCAAATGTATAGGTGTTCCGGTCTTCGGATATCTCGATTGACTGCGCCAATGCACAGTAAAGCGAATCCGGCTCATCGGAAGAAGCAACCATTAACGCGTCATAGCACAATTCCATGCGAGGCGGGGCGTCGCCCTGCAGCACAAAACTGTTCAGCGTATTATAGGTTTGGATGTTTTGGTTAAATGCCCAGCTGGAGGGTATGAATGCAAACGTACCACCTTTTGGCGCGTCGAGTGCTGCATCTTCAAAATGGGTGAAATCTGCCGGGTATTTCAATTCCCCAAACGCAGATAGGCCGTGTAGTTTTGTTTTGGTCGGATTTTGTGCAAACGAAATCTGCGGAACAAGTGAAGCAAATGCACTTGCGGCTGAAACCGTTAAAAACTGTCGACGGGTAAAGGGTGAAAACCGCATAGAAAAACTCCTCCTGAACAGACCCTAATCTGCTTGCCAATTTTGGCAACAAAAAAGCCGGGCATTGCCCGGCCTTGAAAATTCTGAATTTGCAAAGATTACTCTGCCGGCAATGGCGCCGGGCTTCCTGCAAGACTGCGAAGATAGGCAACAATCGCTGCACGGTCATCAGCTTTTTTCAAGCCACCAAAACCCATTGATGTACCTTTGACATATGTCTTTGGCTTCCAGAGAAATCCGTTCAATTCTTCGTATGTCCAGGTTTTACCCTCACCAAAGGCTTTCAAGGCAGATGAGTAAGAAAAACCGTCAACAGAAGCGATTTGACGCTCAACAATACCATAAAGAGCAGGACCAACCTTATTGGCACCTCCTTCTACATTGGTGTGGCAAGCAGCGCATTTCTTGAACACTTTCTCACCGGCAGCCACATCAGCACTGGCAAGCATGGCTGAAATCGGCTCGAAGGCAGGGCCTGTATCGGCTTCTTCTTCGGATGTGTCGGCCTCAGCCACTTCTACGGCATAGCCCTGTTGCTCAGGTTTTTCGGAATGGAAAAGCCCATCGGAAATAAACGTCAGCGACATAACAATAAAGACGGTGCCTAGAATAGCCATGGACACCTTGTTGAACTCAAACGAATCCATCTTAAAACTCCTGTATGGGCTGATTTAGTGCCCTTAAAAACTTGCCGGAACCTATTGTGTTTGCGTGTGGGATACAACGCCTCTATGAAAGGGTCCAGTGAGACTTTTTGCCACGATTTTCACATACTGGCCGACGATTAACCGAGAATGGCTTTCAAATCTATAAATAAATGACAAACACACTGATCTTGATACCGGCCAGAATGGCATCAACACGCCTTCCCGGAAAGCCTTTGGAAGATATAGCGGGAATACCCATGATCTGCCAAGTGGTCGAGCGCGCGCGCGAAGCAAACCTTGGTGAACCGGTTGTGGCAACCGACACTCAGGAAATCATTGAAGCGGTTGAAGCATATGGTGCAAAGGCGGTGATGACGCGTATTGATCATGAATCCGGTTCGGACCGGATTTGGGAGGCCGTGGAAGCAATTGATCCAACGCGCAAAGCCGATACCATTATCAATGTGCAAGGCGATCTGCCAACTGTCGAGCCGGAGATTATCCGCCAATCGGTTTTACCGTTAGAAGACACAAATGTTGATATAGCCACACTTGCAACCGAGATTATTGAAGAAAGCGAAAAAACCAATCCCAATGTGGTGAAAGCAATTGGAACACCGGTTGCCAAAAACCGTCTGCGCTCGCTTTATTTCTCAAGAGCAACGGCTCCTTATGGCGATGGCCCGCTGTATCATCATATCGGATTATACGCGTATCGGCGCGCCGCGTTAGAAAAATTTGTGTCCCTGCCACCATCGCAGCTAGAGCAGCGTGAAAAGCTGGAACAATTGCGTGCGCTCGAGAATGGTATGCGAATCGATATTCAGCTTGTTGCGTCCGTACCATTGGGTGTAGATACGCCCGAAGATTTAGAGCGTGCGCGCAAGGCACTATCAGGGCAAAATTAATGAGTAATAAAAAAATCGGATTTCAGGGCGCAAAAGGTGCTAATTCAGAAATTGCCATTCGCGATGTATATCCCGGTTGGGAGGCGGTTGCCTGTGACACATTTGAAGACGTGTTTAACGCTCTGAACAAGGGCGAGGTCGAACTCGCAATGATTCCGATTGAAAATACGCTTGCAGGACGCGTTGCAGATATTCACCATTTGCTGCCTCAATCCGGCACCCATATTATTGGTGAGTATTTTCTGCCCATCCGGTTTGACTTGATGGTTCTGCCAGGTGTGAAGATCGAAGAAATTAAAACTGTATTCAGTCATGTGCATGGGTTGGGCCAATGCCGCAAGATCATTCGAGAACATGGCTGGAAAGCAGAAGTGGGCGGCGATACGGCTGGTTCTGCAAAACTTGTATCCGAGCGGGGCGATCGCTCAATGGCTGCTTTGGCACCAGCATTGGCGGCAGATATCTACGGGCTGGAAACACTTGCCAGCAACGTGGAAGACGCTGATCACAACACAACACGCTTTGTAATCCTATCAAATACAGCGGACTGGGCACCACAAAACAAAGGCGAGGTTGTAACAACCTTTCTGTTTCAGGTGCGTAATATCCCTGCCGCATTGTACAAAGCGATGGGGGGATTTGCGACCAATGGGGTCAACATGACCAAGCTTGAAAGCTACCAATTGGGGGGCGAGTTCACCGCGACGCAGTTTTATGCCGATGTAATGGGGCACCCGGACGATCAGAACTTAAAACTCGCCTTTGAAGAGTTGGAATTCTTTACAGACGAGTTCCGTATTCTTGGGGTCTACCCTCTCAAAAGCGGCCGATAATTCTAAGACGCTTTCGCACAATTTTGGATTGGCAATGTAAGGTTAGACGTTTGTTCAAACATGGCAGTCTGAGAATTGCCATTGGATACAAGCGAGACGTTAGCGCCTGTAATTTCGTCGTCCGAGACAGTAATCTCACGCCCGCCTGCCGCATCATCTATATCAATCGTGAAGGCGATGGTCTCACCTGTTGCCAATTGGTTGATATCTAGGCGGAGCATGGTGTCGCCGTCTTTTACTTTCGGAACAGAAGACAATGCTGATCCACCGCTTACAATCTCCAAGGGTTGATAGACTTCAACACCTGCACCACTCCCCGTAACATCAAAAATCAATCCAGCTTTAGAGGTTGAAAGGTCCAATATCACCTGCGATCCCATAATGGCGCATCCGCTATTATTGGTGAATGAGAACTGATCTTTCGGTGCGCCTTCATTGAAGCGAACATTCAGATCAGCATAGGCAGACCCCATTCCAAGGCCAAGAAATATAACACTAGCAAACAGTCTTTGCATTTTAGGTTTCTCCACTTATTCCCCAACCCAATGGCGAATCAGAGCTGATGAAATTGCCTTATTGGGTGGGCAAATAAATCCCTCTGGATGCTCTTCTCTAATCATAAGCTTAACTTCATCCCGTGTGAACCAGCGACAATCCTCCAACTCGGTCCCGTCGAAAAATATCTCGTCACTGACGACTTCACTATACATTCCGATCATCAGTGAATGAGGGAAGGGCCAGGGCTGGCTTGCGTGATAGCTGACACGGTCTGATGTAATACCGCTTTCTTCATAGATTTCACGGCGAACAGCATCTTCGATGGTTTCACCCGGTTCAACAAACCCGGCAAGCGTGGAAAACCAACCGGGTGGAAAATGCGGTGAGCGTCCCATCACGCATCGATCACCTTGAATTGGCAGCATGATTACCACAGGATCAGTTCTTGGAAAAAGCTTGTGGTCGCATGACGGGCAATCACGACGATAGCCGCCAATTTTTGGCTCGGAACGCGTGCCGCATTTTCCGCAAAACTGGTTGGTTGAATGCCAGTATAAAATAGGCCCTGCCTGCGCAACGACGCCTGCGTCTTCTTCCGACACCGCACCTGAATAAAGCAGGCTACGCAGATCATAGCTGGTCCAGGGTTCTTCCAATGCTTCTGGATCAATATCGCAGGAGACTGCAATAAGTGGGCCTGCACTACTTTCGCCCAAGAGAACCGCACCTTCAAAATCAGGGTTGAAAAAACGGATGGCTCCGCGTTTGAAACGGATTTGCGTGTCATGCTCTTTCAGCAATAGAACACGGCCCTGTGCAAAGGCTAAAAACCTGGATGCTGGATTGGATAACGCATCATCAAGGGTTTCCTCGGTACGGTTTTCCGCATCCCGAATGAGCCGGTTTTGTGTAAATCCCACCAATGAGCTGGGTTCAGGACGTGGTAATGAATCGAAATCAAAACTCATATGGCCACCAGATCAAGATGCACCTGCAAGACTTCAACAATCTGATCGGCAGCATCTTCCGAATACGCTTCTTTTTCTTCAAATCCCCATACTGGCTTAGGCCAATTGGGATCGCCCTGATTACGGGCAACAATATGGATATGAAGTTGGCGGACTTCATTGCCAAGGCTGGCAATATTCACCTTCTCACAAGATGACATCCCCTTCAGCACGCCTGCAACATTGGCGATTTCAAAGTCTATGTCTTGGCGTTGGTCAGTGTGAAGTTCGTGCCATTCTTGGGCGTCCTCTATCCGAGGCACAAGGATCAGCCAGAACCAACGACTGTCATTCATTAACAGTAGATCGCTGGTTCCCAGCGAACCCACAAAAATTGTGTCTGTCATTAAAGGTTGTGCAAGTTCAAACTCGGTCATTGGGATTTAATTTCCTTGGTATGCAAGCATTGGGTCTAAAATCGTTTGACCTCACATAGCGATGGTTTTACCCATTTGTAAATCACAATGCACTTTGGGAGGAGTGTTCAATGAGTTTCCAGTTTGCTGCCCCGAACAAAAATTCCTACGATGTGGTGATTGTAGGCGGTGCAATGTACGGTTCATCGGTGGCTTGGTGGCTGTCCCGTAATCCTGATTTTGACGGATCAATCCTCGTGGTAGAGCGCGATCCTACCTATGAGTTCACATCAACCTCGCATACAAACTCCTGTATTCGCCAGCAGTTCTCGGCAGAAGTGAACGTTCAGATTTCGCAATTCGGTGCCGAGTTTATCAAAAACTTCCGTAAATTTATGGACGATGACGAGCGCGTGCCGGACATTATCCTGCAAAGCTATGGGTATATGTATCTTGCAGGTGATGAAGTATTTGCTGAAACGCTGAAAGAAACACAGCAGATACAAGCAGCACTTGGTGCAGGCACAAAACATATGAGTGCCGCTGAGATTAAACGCGATTATCCGTTTTATAATGTGGATGACATCATTGCTGGAAATCATAACCTGATTGATGAGGGTTATTTTGATGGCGGTACAATCTTTGATTGGTGGAAGCGTAAAGCGCGTGAAAACGGCGCGGAATATTGCACCAATGAAGTTGTATCCATGGCGCATAATGCTGCGGGAACGTCAATTGAAACCGTAACGCTGAAAACAGGGGAAGTGATTTCCTGTGGCAAGGTGGTAAACTGTTCCGGGCCTCGTGCAGTCGAAACATCGCGTATGGCGGGTATTGAAATTCCGGTTGAACCCCGCCGCCGCTACACATTTATTTTTGATGCAGAACAGCCCCTTGATCGTGATCTGCCACTTACGATTGATCCAAGTGGTGTTCATATGCGCACGGATGGACAATATTATCTGGCGGGCTGCCCACCCAGTATAAGTGGTGCAGACGATCCTGCCGTTGATTATGATGATTTTGAAATCGACCACGGTTTATGGGAAAATTACGTCTGGCCGATCATTGCCAATCGCGTCCCGCAATTTGAAGCAATCAAACTTACCAACACATGGGTAGGCCATTATGCGTTCAACGCATTTGATCAGAATGCAATTATTGGACCGCACAACAAGGTAGAGAATTTCGTATTTGTCAACGGCTTCTCAGGTCATGGGCTCCAACAATCACCAGCCATGGGGCGGGGTGTCTCGGAATTGATTGCCTATGGCGAATATCGCTCGCTTGATCTCACACCATTTGGATATGAGCGAATAGAAAAGGGCGAAATATTTCAGGAAAAGGCCGTTATTTAACGCAAGCAAACAGCGTTACGTTGAACTGCAGTCTTGCATTTTGGATTAAAACCACTCATATGAGCGGTGGAAGATCGGCGATGGACGGGTGCCTTGCCCATCGGGTCAGATCCGGAAGGAAGCAGCCCAGACGAGATTTTCCCGGGTCATCACAACCGGTCTTCCACCCTTCATTTATTGTTGGTTCCCTTCTGATTTTTTGCAAAACCCATGGTGGCGCGAAGTAAACGCGCTATAGTGTATTTCATGACTGATCCTGCACAGCCCTATCGCGTTCTCGCGCGTAAATACCGACCGCATAATTTTGATGATCTGATCGGCCAGCAACCGATGGTGCAAACGCTTTCCAATGCATTCAAAACCGGACGCATTGCTCAAGCCTATATGTTGACCGGGGTTCGCGGTGTGGGAAAGACGACAACGGCACGTATTCTTGCCCGTGCGTTGAACTACCAAAGTGACACGATCAACGAACCGACCATTGAACTGGCGCAGGAAGGTGAGCATTGCCGTGCCATCATCGAAGGTAGGCATATGGACATCATCGAGATGGATGCCGCCTCGCATACGGGCATTGATGATATTCGCGATCTGATTGAGTCTGCGCAATACCGTCCTGCATCTGCGCGATATAAAGTCTACATCATTGACGAAGTACACATGCTCTCAAAGAGTGCGTTTAACGGCCTTCTGAAAACGCTTGAAGAACCGCCGGAACATTTGAAGTTTATTTTTGCGACGACCGAAATTCGCAAGGTTCCGGTGACGATTCTTTCAAGATGTCAGCGCTTTGATCTGCGTCGCATCAATGCAAGTGAACTTGCCGAGCATTTGTCAGGTATTTGCGAGAAAGAAAATGTCACCGTTGAATCGGACGCATTGGCGATGGTTGCAAGAGCAGCCGAAGGATCGGTGCGCGATTCGCTTTCCATGCTTGATCAGGCGATTGCGCACGGTTCTGGTGATGATGCAAGAATTACATCCCAATCCATGCGCTCTATGCTTGGTCTTGCTGATCGTGCTCGCGTGGTGGATCTGTTTGAAAATGTGATGAAGGGCGATGTGTCCGCATCCCTTGCAGAACTACAGGCACAATACGAAATCGGCGCCGAGCCGCAAGTTGTTCTGAATGATCTCGCTGATTTTGTGCATCTGGTAACCCGCCTTAAATATGTGCCGGACGCTGAAAATGATCGTGGTCTTTCCGAGTTGGAGCGGACAAAGGGTAAAGAGTTTTCAGACAAATTATCCGTGCGAGTTTTGGGGCGTGCATGGCAAATGTTGATCAAAGGGCTTGGCGAGGTTGCAGCCTCCGAGCGTCCGCTTGCCGCTGCCGAAATGGTCTTGATCCGCATGACGCACGCGTCTAGCCTTCCTTCCCCCGAAGACTTGGTGAAAAAGCTTCGCGATGGTGGCGATGAGCGGGTTCCACCTCTCGATAATTCTGGCCAAAGCAATGCGCCCTCATCCGGTGGCTCTGCCAGTGCGGTCAGCAGTCAGACAACCCATTCGCCAACACCCAATGCTGGCCCATCCATGCAAGCGCAAAGTGACAGGGGGCAGGTTTTGGCAATGGAGCCCCAACCCGTACCTGAGCAAGAAGCGCAAATTGTAGACGAGCCTCAGCCATCCAGTTTTCGGACTATTCATTCTTTTGATGAGTTGATTTTCCTGATTGAAGACAAACGTGATCTTGCGCTCAAAACCGCAGTAAAGCGCCACGTGCGTTTGGTCTCATTTGCAGACGGTCGTATTGAGGTCAATCTGGTAGAAAACCCACCTCGGGACTTTTTGCCAACTCTTGCAAAACGTCTGGAGGAATGGACGGGCAAACGCTGGATGCTGTCGATCAGTCAGGAAGAAGGTCAGCAAACCCTTGCAGAACAAGAGCGTCTGGAAAATGAAGAACGCATGGATGACGCAAAAAGCGATCCAACTGTTTCTGCTATTCTGCGTCAGTTTCCAGGTTCAAAGATCGTCAATATTACGGTCCGCAAAACTGAAGAGCCGGAGATTCTTGAGCCTTCTCCTGATGATGAAGAAGATGACACGGGCTTGGATGAATTCTTCGAATAGTACATTCGCCAACAATATTTTTGAGTTAAACACACGAGGCAAATCATGAAAGATATTATGGGCTTGATGTCCAAAGCAAAAGAGATGCAGGAAAAGATGCAGGCCATGCAGGAGGACCTCGTCAACCTTGAGGTTGAAGGTTCTGCCGGTGGCGACATGGTGAAAATACGCCTGAACGGCAAAGGTGCCCTCGTTGGCATTACCATTGATCCAAGCATGATCAAGCCGGATGAAGCTGATATTCTGAAAGACCTGATCATTGCTGCCCACACGGATGCAAAGGCCAAGGTTGAAGAAGAAACAGCTTTGAAAACCCAAGAGCTAACCGCAGGCTTGCCCATTCCACCGGGCATGAAACTGCCATTCTAAGCTGGCGATAAGCATGGCGCAGCGCGTTACCGGTCCTGAAATTGAAACACTGATTCAGCTTTTGGCAAAATTGCCGGGGTTAGGGCCGCGCTCTGCCCGTCGTGCTGCACTTCATCTGATCAAGAAAAAAGATCAGGTACTGAAACCTCTTGCCCATGCGGCAGCTGAGGCGGCAGAGAAAGTCAGTGAATGTTCCAGTTGTGGAAACGTGGATACGACCGACCCTTGCACAATTTGTGTCGACCACAGGCGTGACCGAAATACGATTGTGGTGGTCGAAGACGTGGCGGACCTTTGGGCCTTGGAACGCGCCAATGCGGTCAATTCTCTCTATCATGTTTTGGGGGGTACGCTGTCACCATTGGACGGGGTTGGGCCGGAAGATTTGACAATCTCACAACTGATCGACCGAGCGTCGCAGCCTTTGGACAGAGCTTCGGGTGATGATCCAAAACCCCGCGAGATTATTCTGGCGGTGAATGCAACAGTCGAAGGGCAGACCACCGCTTATTATATTACCGAGCGGTTAGAAGGTCTGGATGTAAAAGTCACCCGCCTTGCGCATGGCGTTCCGGTAGGTGGTGAGTTGGACTATCTGGATGAAGGCACGCTTTCAGCGGCTATCAAAAGTCGAAGCGATTTTTAATCTCTAAATTAGAGCGTGTCTGTCTTGGATTGCATCGATTTGATGGGTTGGATTTTTGATT
>CAZEPF010000055.1:0-15874 GCA_964514045.1 uncultured Rhizobiaceae bacterium
AATCAAAAATCCAACCCATCAAATCGATGCAATCCAAGACAGACACGCTCTAGCGGCTGCTTTTGCGCCAGATGCCAACACCCTTTTGTTGGGCAGTTTTCAACTCGTCCTGAAATTCATTATTGGTGGGTTCTGCCCAACCGTTTTGGACAAGCCAGCCTGACATGTCACGCGCTGAAAGGTTGCATCGCGTGGTGATGTCACTGGCCTCATCTTTATCGGTAGGATTGCAAGTGATCGGGCGCCCTCGCACAAACATCCGCATTTCAGTTCTTGCAAGCATTCCGCATGGCCATGGCTTTTCGCCCGAAAGCTTACAGGTTTTATCAAGCGGTACGGGATTGATATCCGCAAGGTGAATGGTCTTGTTACCCACTTTAATAATGCCAGCTGCAAGGACTGTCGGGCGTGACATAACGATTGGTTTAGGTGGTTTTGGCGGTAGCGGCGGTGGCTCAACCGAGGGAAGCCGCTCAACCATTGTCGTTTCAATTTCGGGTGGTTGCACAATATCGGTAGGCGTGATGTCCCGCACATATTTTCGTTTTTCAAACACAGGGTCTTTAGTAACTGCATAACCCGATGGCGACTGGCCGTCCTCAATGCTTCCACTAAATAAAAAGACCAGCAAGAGGCAAAATACTATAGAACAAGTTATGAGTATTGTTCCAAATGCCTGCATGGTTCACATCACTGGCTCGCCCAGACGATCCGCGCAATCCAGTCAATTTCTTCGACTGTAAAAGTTAGATCAGGGTGTGAGGGGTTTATGGATTTTAATTCGACTTTTTTTGACGTTCGGGTTTTTAGTGTTTTGGCCAACACCTGTCCATCTTGCGTCTTGAGGATAACGCGGTCACCTTTGTGAAAATTGGATTCTGGATCAACGATCAGAATATCACCCTCACGATAAAGCGGCATCATGGAATCACCGGATACTTTCAGCGCGTAACTGTGATCGGTTGTATCGCCGGGTGGAACAATCTGGTCCCAGCCCTCTCCAACCGGAAACCCGCCATCATCAAAATAACCCCCTGTCCCCGCCTGAGCAAAGCCGATCACTGGAATGCGCTTGGCTTGTGGTTGTTGGGCAATATTCTTTTGATAATCCTGACGTGCAGAATCAGGATGAAGCAGAAGTTCCATAAATTCCTGAACATCCATTCCTGTGCATCGCAGAATTTTTGCAACTGATTCTGTAGAAGGCCAGCGTTCCCGCCCACTGCTGGTAAAGCGTTTGGATTTGTTAAAAGATGTCGGGGCCAGCCCGGACCGGCGCGCAAGACCAGATGCTGACAGACCGGAAAGTTCGGCCAGTTTATCTATGGATTGCCAAATTTGGCTGTGGGTCAGAGATGTCATGGGTCTCACATAAAAAGGAATAATTTCCTTTTTATAGCGGCGAGGACTCCCTGTCTAGCTTCATCAGCTAATATTCGAACCAAACGCCTTTCGGTCTGTCGATATCATGTGATCCAGATGGTCCAACCGATCTTGGCCCCAAAATACTTCTCCCTTGTACACATATGCCGGTGCGCCAACCGCATCTGCGGCTACGGCCATGCTTGTATTTTCTTTGCGAATTGTTTCAGCCGCCTCAGAATTTGCTACAGCCAGAATTTGCGCGGCATCATGGCCACATTCATCTAGGAGAGTTGACAGGGTTGCTTCATCTGCTAGTTGCATTTCACGTTCCCAGATAGCGCGTCCTACCGCGTGGGCAAACTCGCCGGCATCCAAGTCCAAATTTACAAGAGCACAAATTGTAAGATCAGCTAGCGTGGGATCGGTTGGGAAGAATTTCGGGTTTACGTTTAGGCATGTGTTTCGGAAATGGGCGACACGTTGCAATTCAATTTCGCGATAACGTTGACGCACAACAGGTCTTTGTCCCGGAGGCACGGCACCAGACTCTGACCAAAGCGCCATAATATTGACAGGGCGATAATGAATTTTCTTATTATGTTTGGTTGCAATCTCATTCAATGCTTTGTGCCCAAGATAGGCAAAAGGTGAGGGCGCCGTAAAATAATAGTCAATTGTATCGCTCATAAAATTCCCTAATTTCAGTCATTATCCTTACATCGACTATCCTTGCACTCCTGAACCATTCCGGCAATATGCAGGTGAGGGGAGAGTTGCAATGAATGCAAAAGACAAAACGGCAGAAGCCCTGTTAGAGCGGGCTTATGCACTCGACGGCGACAAGCAAGCCAAAGCACTTTATGAGGATTGGGCTGACACCTATGACACCACGATGTTGGATGGATTAGGCTATATCACGCCGCAAAAGACAGCGGTGCTTTTGGCTAATGCGCTTCAAGACAATTCAAGTCGTATCCTTGATGTTGGCAGCGGAACGGGCCTTGCTGGTCATTATCTCGCTGAATTGGAATATTCAAACATTGACGCGTTGGACTATTCGCAAGCCATGCTCGATCAGGCCGCGATGCGTTCGTGTCATGAAAAGCAAGTATACAGTCAGACATTTTGTGCTGATCTCAATCAACCGCTAAACCTGCCTTCTGCAACCTATGATGGATTGATTTGTACGGGAACGTTTACTCACGCGCATGTTGGTCCTTCCTGCCTTGATGAACTGTTCCGTGTTCTCAAAACGGGCGGAAGTTTTGCGTGTACCGTTCATAAAGATATTTGGCAGAGTGCAGGATTTGACAAAAAGGTCGCCGAGCTTTCAAAGGCTGGCATCTTGAAAACGGTTAGCATTGAAATGGGAACGTATTATCTCAATGACACACAGCCGGAAGGGTATTTCATTGTTTGGGAGAAACTTGCATGAGTAAGGTTGCATTGGTAACGGGCGCTACACGCGGAATTGGACTGGCTACCACCCACCGCTTCTTGGAAGAGGGTTGGAAAGTTGTAATGATCGACCGCGATGGTAATGAATTGCGTAAAGTATCAAAGCCGCTGGTCAACGCGTTTGCGATTACCGCAGATGTTTCGCAGCCCCACGATGTGGACGTCTTTATGCAAGAGATTGACGAACGCATGGGCCGACTTGATGCGGTAGTAAACAATGCAGGTGTTGCTGATTTTGGCCCGATTGAAGAAACCACATTTGAACGCTGGCGCACGGTTATGGAGACCAACCTTGATGGTGTGTTTCTGGTAAGTCAGGCCTCCACTCGATTGTTAAAAATGGAAGGCGGTGCGATTGTAAACATCGCTTCAATCTCTGGTCTGCGAGCATCTACCCTGCGTACCGCTTATGGCACGTCAAAGGCAGCTGTGATCCAACTCACATTGCAACAGGCCGCAGAACTTGGTGAATATGGCATTCGCGCAAACTGTGTTTGTCCCGGTCCTGTCCGCACCAAGCTTGCAATGGCGGTACACTCGCAAGATATTATTGATGCATACCACGATGCAATTCCCCTGAACCGATATGGCAGCGAAGAAGAAATCGCCAATGCAATTTTCTTCCTGTGCTCAGGCCAGTCAAGTTATATAACAGGCCAGGTTTTGGCAGCCGATGGTGGTTTCGAAGCTACAGGTGTGGGACTGCCCGCATTAAGAAAGTGACACAATAAAAATGGCAGATGAACGAAAGGAGATGGCTGAGGACCGCACGGATTGGGCTGAGGACAGAACCATTCTTGCAAATGAGCGAACTTTTTCAAGCAGGACTGGCCTTGCCTTGGGCAGCCTTGGTCTGGCACTTGGTTTGCAAGGAGTTTTTAAGGCCGTGGAGCCCACATGGATTGCAAAAGCAGTTGCTTCCATTTTCGTGATTATTGCAATTTTGGTAGTGATCACATCTTATCGTAGTTCAGCAAAAATGCTGAAGCGCTTAAACGCTCACAGTGCAGAACCAATTCCGTCTTCCGGCCTGAAAGTTGTAACCATACTTACGACGCTTGGTGCGCTCGGAATTTTAGGTATCCTCTGGATATCATAATCAGAATCCCTATCTCATCTTCAACACCTCAATCACGGATCGTTTTACTCTATGACAAATCCCCTTCTTGCAGACTGGAATACGCCCTTCGATATACCCCCGTTTGGCGAGATCAATCCAAGTCATTATCGCGAGGCGTTTGATCAGGCGTTAAGCATCAACAAGCAAGAAATTTCGGCCATTGCCGAAAACGGCGATGATCCCAGTTTTGAAAACACGATTGAAGCAATGGAACTAGCGGGCGAGGCTTTGTCAAAAGTCTCTGCAACGTTCTTCAATCTGTCGGGATCACACACAAGCCCTGACCTACAAGCCATTGAACGCGACATGGCTCCAAAGCTTGCGGCGCATCATTCCACGGTCATGTTAAATGCAGACCTTTTTGCACGGGTAGATACCCTGTTTGAACGGCGTCAGGAGTTGGAATTAAACAACGAACAGATGCGTGTCCTTGAGCGGTATCATTCCTCTTTCGTGCGGTCCGGCGCAAAACTTGAGGGTAAAGAACGCAGCCGAATGAGTGAAGTCACACAGCGTTTGGCAACGCTTGGTACACAATTTTCCCAGAATATTCTGGCAGATGAAGCAAGTTATGAATTGGTACTGGAGTCACAAGAAGACTTAGCCGGACTGCCAGAATTTCTTGTTGCCGCGGCTGCATCAGCAGCAAATGAACGTGGTCATAAAGGCAAGCACGTTATTACACTTTCGCGTTCTTTGATCGAACCGTTTCTGCAATTCTCTGATCGGCGTGACCTTCGTGAAAAAGCATTCCGTGCATGGATAGCGCGAGGAGAACAGGCGGGTGATACGGACAATCGCGGCATTATTGTTGAGACACTAAACTTGCGCGAAGAACGCGCTAATCTTCTCGGGTTCAAGAATTTTGCCGAGTTTAAACTGGATGATCAAATGGCGAAAACGCCCGATGCGGTTCGTGATCTTTTGATGAATGTCTGGAAACCTGCAAAAGCCCAAGCCGCCAAGGAAGCCGAAAAACTTCAAGAACTTGCAAATTCCCAAGGTGCAAACTTCAACATAGAACCTTGGGATTGGCGCTACTATTCCGAGAAAGTGCGTAAGGTCGAACATGATCTCGATGAAGCGGAAATCAAACCCTATATCCAACTTGATAAAATGATTGAAGCAGCCTTTGAAACGGCAAACCGTCTCTTTGGCCTATCTTTCAACCAAGTAAATGGGCTGGACCTCTATCATCCAGACGTGCGTGCATTTGAAGTCAAAGACGCTGATGGCAATCACGTTGCACTGTTCCTTGGAGATTATTTTGCGCGCTCCTCCAAGCGATCTGGCGCGTGGATGAGTGGCTTCCGCTCACAGCAAAAGCTAAAGGGTAATATTCGCCCGATCATCGTCAATGTGATGAACTTTGCAAAAGCGCCTGAAGGTGAACCAACACTTCTAACCTTTGACGATGCCCGTACACTATTCCATGAGTTTGGACATGCCCTGCACGGTATGCTGTCAGACGTGACCTATCCTGTGGTTTCGGGAACATCGGTTGCGCGTGACTTCGTAGAACTTCCAAGCCAGTTGTATGAACATTGGTTGGGCCAGCCGGAAATCCTGTCGAAATACGCAGTTCATTACAAAACGGATGAACCCATGCCGCAAGACATGATGGATCGTCTCAAGGCAGCAGAAAATTTCAATCAGGGATTTGGTACGGTTGAATATACATCCTCCGCACTTGTGGACCTTGAGTATCACACCATGCCAGCAGACCAGATCACAGACATCACTCAGGCCGAAACTGATCTACTCGCCAAAATTGGAATGCCGAATGAAATCACCATGCGCCATCGCTCTACGCATTTTGCGCATGTTTTTTCCGGTGATGGGTATTCTTCTGGATATTATTCCTACATGTGGTCGGAAGTCATGGATGCTGATGCCTTCCGCGCATTCGAAGAAGCAGGTAACGTGTTTGATGAAACAACGGCTTTGCGGCTTAAAGAATATATCTACTCGGCAGGTGGCAGCCGTGATCCAGCGGAACTTTACACGGAATTTCGTGGCAAGATGCCCGAGATTGATGCCCTCTTAGAAGGTCGCGGGCTGAAAGACGTAGCTTGATAATGCAACAAAATTAACGGAGTGAACCATGGCACGATACGAAAATATTCTTGGAACAGTTGGCAATACGCCGGTTATTCGCATCAATAAACTTGCACCAAAAGGCGTGAACCTTTTTGTGAAAGTAGAAGCGTTCAATCCGCTTGGTTCTGTTAAAGACCGTCTTGCATTAGGCGTCATTGAGGCAGCAGAAAAGTCTGGTGAACTTAAACCCGGTCAAACCGTGGTTGAGGCAACCAGTGGCAATACGGGTATTGGCCTTGCAATGGTCTGCGCGCAAAAAGGGTATCCACTTGTTATTACCATGGCCGAGAGTTTCAGTGTCGAGCGCCGTCGCCTGATGCGGTTTCTAGGTGCTAAGGTTGTGCTGACGCCCGCAAAGGAAAAAGGCACTGGCATGGTCAACAAGGCGCGTGAACTTGCAGAAAAGCACGGGTGGTTCATGACGCGTCAATTTGAGAATGACGCAAACCCTGAAGTCCACGAGCGCACAACTGCACAGGAAATCCTTAAAGACTTCGAAGGTGAAAAACTCGATTACTGGGTAACAGGCTTTGGCACGGGCGGAACCCTTAACGGGGTAGGCCGTGTGCTTGCCAAGGAACGCCCTGACACCAAGATTGTGGTGAGTGAGCCAGCAGATGCTGCCATGTTAACCAGTGGTGTAGAACAAAAGCGCCGTGAAGACGGGTCCGCCTCTGAGAGTCATCCATCTTTCAATCCACACCCGATCCAAGGGTGGAGCCCAGACTTTATCCCAAAGATTACAGGCGATGCGGTCGCGATGGATTTCATCCATGAAGTGCAGACAGTTTCTGGCCCCGAGGCGATGAAAGCCAGCCGCGACCTTGCAACACAGGAAGGTATTTTCTGTGGTATTTCTTGTGGGGCAACATTCGCTACCGCTCTGGAAGTATGTAAGACAGCGCCGGAAGGCTCCAACATTTTATGCATGCTACCAGACACAGGCGAGCGATACCTTTCAACACCGCTATTTGCAGAAATTGAAGCTGAAATGAATGACGCGGAACTGGAAATTTCCATGTCTACCGATGGCTATCAACGCCCAAATCCAGCTTGATAAATTTTTGTGCATTGAAGAGTAAAAAGCCCGGTTGAGAAGCCGGGCTTTTTTAATGCCTGTTATCTAAAAAAACTATGCAGCTTTTTGCGCGCCCTTAGACTCTGTTATTCATTGATTGAACCATGATTGCTGGCCTTCTTATCCAGCAATCAAACAAAACCATATTCGCAAAGCAAAGGGAATCCCAAGACGATTCAATCAGAAAAAATTACGCTCTAGTTTCCGAAATATTCAAGAATACATCGCAGAGATTAGCGTAACTTGATCTGAAAATGGAAATGATCGTCATGCCTAGCTGCGCGGCAACCTTGGAATCGCACCCGATCTGACGTTAGTCCAAACCTCTGTTTCAAATGAGGCTCAAGAAGTATCTTTGTTACGCCAAGTCGTTCAGCATTTTGAGATAAGTATCTTAGTGCGAATGCAGTACGCTTTGGTTCTAATCTGGCTTCGGAATCGTTAAACAACTGAAACCAGTCCATATCCCAGCGAAGGCTCACATGTTGCTCTGGGCATTGGGCACTTTCTTCGCCTTCTTCATGTCGGGAGAAATGCCAATAGCCTATTGGAGACGCAGTTTTTGACTTCAGGTAGTTGCCACTTTGGTCAGAATATTTGAATGCGATATCCAGTTTCTTGCCATCATCATGGGAAAGATGAGGAAGAAGGGGGAAGCCATCTAAAAATGGGAAATTCGCGTCTAGGGTAAGTGTCGTGGTTCCGGGAAACTCTGCGGCCACGGCATCGGCCATTTGATGTGTTGCGTTCAACAGTTTCGGTTTCACATAGTGTCGATTGAGAACGCAATAAAGCATGGACTGACTGCGTAGATTGCCTTCCTTTGCGCAGGGCAGTGGAACCCTATTTGAAAACTCTTTTGCTATTGATGGAATGAGAAACACGCTAACAATTCCATAGAAAGCGAGAAAACCAACGGTCTAAACAATACGCGAGAGTTGAATCGGGCTTACAAACATCAGCCAGATTAAGTATAAGGCTCCGCCGATTTGCGTTACGGTGGTTAGAAAGAGAAAAACAAAAAGGCGAGTTATTGTGCGCATGAAAAAACCCTACACGATTGTGCAGGGTAATTTCCAATGCAGATTTTCAGCAAAAACTATGCAGCTTTTTGTGCGCCCTTAGGTGCAAAGCGCTCATAGAACAATTCATTGTTCTTTGCCATTTCCAGAAGAAGCGCGTTCGGCTTGAATTGCTCACCATATTTTGCTTCCAGCTTTTGAAGCTGTTCCACAAATTTAGCGGTGCCCATTCCATCAATGTAAGACAATGCGCCGCCTGTAAACGGTGCATAGCCAAAGCCTAGAATGGAGCCAACATCGGCTTCGCGAACATCGGTGACAACACCTTCTTCAACACAGCGTGCTGCTTCTACAGCAATGGTTGAATGGAAGCGGTCTTTGATTTCCTGACGGTCAATCGAATCTGCATCCTGTTGTGGATAGAGGTCTTTAAGACCCGGCCAAAGATGCTTCTTCGCTGGCTTGTCCGGATAATCATAAAAGCCTTTACCGTTTTTACGACCAAAGCGTTCGTGTTTCTCAACCATCGTATTGACGAGTTCAACATGCTTCGGATCAACTACGCCCTCACCCAGATCACGAATGGTCTGGTGCAAAATTTTGTGGGAGAGATCAATCGCTGTTTCATCATTAAGCTGTAACGGACCAAGCGGCATACCAGCCTGTTTGGCAAGGTTCTCGATCATAGCGGCCGGAACACCCTCGATCACCATATTATAGGCTTCTGACATATAACGAAGCACACAGCGGTTTACGAAGAACCCGCGTGTATCGTTCACAACAATCGGCGTCTTCTTGATGCGGGCAATGTAATCAAGTGCCATAGCAATGGCACGGTCGCCTGTCTTTTTGCCTTTGATCACTTCAACCAACATCATCATGTTGACGGGCGAGAAGAAGTGAATGCCGACAAATTGTTCCTGACGTTTTGAAAATTCTGCCAGATCACTGATCGGAATAGTCGAGGTGTTTGACGCAAAAATTGCATCTTCAGGCATATGAGCTTCGGCTGCTTCGGTTACAGTTTTCTTCACGGTTGAATCTTCAAACACCGCCTCGATTACCATGTCCACATCAGACAGTTTCGAATAATCATCTGTTGCAGTGATGCGGCCTAAAATAGCTTCTTTCTTCTCTGGTGAAGAACGCTTTTTCGAAATGGCCTTATCCTCAAGGCCTTCCGCATGACTGATTGCATTTGCAGCAGATTCAGCGTCACGGTCCAACACGACAACCTCAATGCCAGCGGCAGCAGAGACATAGGCAATGCCTGCACCCATAAAGCCACCGCCACCTAGAACACCGATTTTCTTGATCTCGGTTTTGGCAACTTCTTGCGGGCGACGTGCGCCTTTATTGAGTTCCTGCATGGACATGAAAATCGTGCGGATCATCATGGCAGCTTCGGTTGAGCGCAGCACTTCTGCGAAGTAGCGGCTTTCAATTTTTAGTGCTGTATCAAACGGCACCAACATGCCTTCATAAACGCATTTCATGATTGCGCGTGCGCCGGGATAGTTATCCTGTGTCTCACGGCGATAAATGGCGTTAGCAGGTGGGAAAAGCTGGAAACCGGCAGGTGAGTAGACTGCACCGCCCGGGAACTTATAGCCTTTAACATCCCATGGCTGTTGAGCCTTCAGGCCGCCATTGATCAGTTCTTTTGCTTTTGAAACCAGCTCACCAGCGGGAACAACTTCCGTTACTAGGCCTTGCGCCTTTGCTTTTGAGGCAAACATATTGCCGCCTTTCAGAAGCATTTGCAGCGCTTCCTGTGTGTGGATCAAACGCGGTACGCGCTGTGTTCCACCGCCACCTGGAAAGAGGCCGACCTTAACTTCTGGCAGACCAACCTTGGCATCATCCGCCATGACGCGGGCATGACAGGCAAGACAGATCTCAAGACAACCACCAAGCGCCTGTCCGTTGATTGCAGCAACAAAAGGCTTGCCGCATGTTTCCATTTTGCGGAGCATCTGATTAAGCGCATAAGCACCATCAAACAACATTTGAGCAGCACCTTCTGCGTCTTTGGATTCTTGTGCGCGATATTCACCAAGCATGGTTTGCAGCATGGAAAGATCAGCACCTGCGCCGAAGGTCTTTTTGCCAGATGCGATTACCGCACCTTTAGCAGCTTCGTCAGCCGTAATTGCCTCAACAATGGCGTCTAGTTCTTCCATCACCGACTGGTCGATGACGTTCATGGATTTATTGGGGCTGTCCCAAGTGATAACGGCAATGCCGTCGCTATCCGTTTCTACGGTAAAATGTGTATAGCTCATATCTTTATTCTTTTTCAAAAATAGGGAGGGTTAAACGCGTTCGATAATCGTTGCTGTGCCCATTCCGGCACCGATGCAAAGCGTCACGAGAGCAGTGTTCTGATCACGGCGTTCCAGTTCATCCAGAACCGTTCCAAGGATCATTGCGCCGGTTGCACCAAGTGGGTGACCCATTGCAATTGCTCCACCACAGACATTGATCTTGTCATGTGGAATATCAAACGCTTGCATGTAACGCAGAACCACAGATGCAAACGCTTCATTCAGCTCAAAGAGGTCGATGTCTTCGAGTTTCATATTGGCGTTTTTCAGAAGTTTCTTGGTCACGTCCACAGGCCCGGTCAGCATAAGTGCAGGATCAGAACCGATACTTGCAAATGCACGAATGCGAGCGCGAGGCTTAATGCCAAGCTTGCTGCCACCTTCTTGCGAACCCATCAAAATAGCTGCAGCACCATCAACGATGCCGGAAGAATTACCCGCATGGTGTACGTGGTTGATTTTCTCAACTTCAGGATGCGCTGCAATGCCCACAGCATCAAATCCACCCATTTCACCCATCATCACAAAGGATGGATCAAGCGAGGCAAGAGACTGCATGTCACTGGTTGGACGCATATGCTCATCATGATCAAGAATGGTCAGGCCGTTCTGATCTTTCACGGTAACCACAGAGTTTTTGAAACGGCCTTCGTCCCAGCTTTTCTTGGCACGCTTTTGGCTTTCAACTGAATACGCATCCACATCATCGCGTGAGATACCGTATTTTGAACAGATCAAATCTGCTGATACGCCTTGCGGCATGAAGTAAGCAGGCACGGCAACGGACGGATCCATTGGCCAGGCGCCACCGGACATGCCGATACCAACACGCGACATGGATTCAACGCCACCTGCAATAACAATGTCTTCTGAACCAGCACCAATTTTACCAGCAGCAAGATTGATCGCATCAAGACCGGATGCGCAGAAACGGTTGATCTGCATACCCGGTACAACGGTATCGTATTGCGCTTCAAATGCAGCCGCGCGTGCAATATCAGATCCCGCTTCGCCAACGGGGTCCACACAACCAAGAATGATGTCGTCTACCTGTGACGTATCAAGATCATTACGATCACGCACTGCTTCCAATGTTTTCGCCGAAAGGCGAACTGCAGGCATCTCGTGTAAGGACCCGTCTTTCTTGCCACGACCGCGCGGTGTGCGGACATGATCATAAATATAAGCTTCAGCCATAAGTGATCTCCTTCAAATTATTCTTTGGAAGGGCCAGCAGGAAGCAATTCTTCCGGTGCTGCCCAATTGGGTAAATTCTGAATCCGCTCCAGCCATGCTTGGATTGCGGGATAACTGCTCCATTCGACACCAATGTGATCTGGCCAGTATAAATAGCCGCACATTGAAATATCGGCGAGGGTCGCTTGTCCTGCTGCCGCCCAGTCATGGGTTTCCAGGTGTGTGTTCAACACCTTAAGCGCACCCATGGCGCGGGCTTTTAGAAACTCGGTTTCAGGCTCGCCCTCTTTTTTCATAAACTTGCTCATGAAACGATAGGTGGCAACAAAACTGGTAAGCTTGTGGTTATCGAAGAACATCCAGCGCATCATTTCCAGTTCTGCAGCCCGTGTATCAGGAACAAATTTCCCGAACCGGTCTGCCAGATGCATCAGGATTACGCCCGACTGAGTGATCACGGCGTCATTCTTTGTATGATCGATCAATACCGGAACTTCGCCCATGATATTGGTATTGCGGTATTCATCTTTGCGGGTTTCACCATTGAAGAAATCCACCCATTCGGCGTTCCAGTCAGCGCCGCATAGTTCCAGCATTAAGCCTGCTTTATAGGCGTTGCCAGATTCAACAAAACATTTAAGTGTATAGTCAGTCATTAGCTGTCCTGACCTTCAAGCAAAATTATCACGCCAGTAGAAACCGCCGTGCGATGTTTGCGCGCTTCTTGATAAGCAGGCGAGTTATAACAAGCCTTTGCGGTTTCAAGGGAATCAAACTCGATCACCACATGGCGCGTTCCGATATCCATGCCTTCGGCCAAGACAAACTCGCCACCACGGGCAAGAAATTTAGCTCCAAATTCTTCGAATGCAGGGCGCGCACCAGACACATAGGCCTGATAGGCATCAGATGTTAGATTTTCAGGATTATCAGCCCCGACATGGGCAATCCAATAGGCTTTCGGCATGGGTCTCTCCGATTAAAGGGTTCTTGAGATCAGAACCTTCATAATTTCGTTGGTTCCGCCATAGATACGCTGAACTCTTGCATCCCGAAACAGGCGGGCAATCGGATACTCATTCATAAAGCCATAGCCGCCAAAAAGCTGCAAGCATTCATCCATCACTTTGCCTTGCAGATCCGTGAGGAGATATTTGGCCATTGAAGCTGTTGCACTATCAAGCTTGCCTTTAAGGTGCTGCGCCACACAATGATTGACAAAGGCTTTGCCCATCGTGGCCTCGGACTTTAATTCAGCAAGTTTGAATTGCGTGTTCTGGAACTCGATCACCGCTTTGCCAAACGCTTTGCGTTCTTTCACATAGTCGATGGTGAGCGCCAGCGCATATTCGATGGACGCCATTGCCTGATTTGCAATGATCAACCGCTCTTGCGGAAGTTCGGTCATCAGTTGGATAAAGCCTTGCCCTTCTTCCGCACCCAATAGATTAGCCGTTGGAACTTTTACATCATTGAAGAACAGTTCTGACGTATCGTTTGCTTTCAGGCCAACTTTGTCGAGGTTTCTGCCTCGTTCAAAACCCTCAACTTCATCCGTTTCAATGACAATAAGCGACGTGCCTTTTGCACCCTTGGAAGGGTCTGTTTTCACAACCAGAACAATCAGATTTGCATTCTGTCCGTTTGTGATAAACGTCTTTGAACCGTTGATGAGATATTGATTGCCATCTTTTACGGCGGTGGTTTTCAACCCTTGCAGGTCTGATCCTGCGCCCGGTTCCGTCATGGCAATTGCACCGATCAACTCACCGCTTGCAAGACGAGGCAGCCATTTCTTTTTCTGATCTTCCGATCCATGATGCAAAATGTAAGGAGCAACAATCGCCGAGTGAAGTGCAATGCCAAACCCGTCTGTTCCATTGTGACCAAGCGCTTCGATGATCGCTGCTTCATGCGCATATGTACCACCTGCGCCGCCATATTCTTCTGGCATGGCTGCGCATAACAATCCGTTTGCCCCTGCAAGCTCCCATCGTTCACGCGGAACAATTTCGTTTTTCTCATATTCGCTATAGTGCGGCGCTATTTCATTCGCCACAAAACGGTTTGCCATTTCGGAGACGAGGCTAACCTCGTCATCCATCCAGTCCGGTTTGGGAAAATTAAGAGCCTCGCTTGCAAGCATCGTGCGTCCTAAAATGCGTCTTCGTTCATCGCCATCATGACGTCACTGCCGGATTCGATGCGCGTTAGATGTGCACTACATTCCGGCATGACACGGTCCATAAAGTAACGGCCTGTTGCAAGCTTGTTGAGATGGAAATCAGTAGAGCCGTTTGCACCTTCCGCAATCGCCTGTTGTGATTTCTCAGCCATCATGCCCCACATGTAGCCAAGGGCAACAAGGCCAAACAAGTGCATGTAATCCATCGAGGCAGCACCAGCGTTATTTGGATTTTGCATCCCGTTCTGCATCAGCCACATGGTTGCTTTCTCAAGTGTCTTTACAGCATCACGCAATGGCTTTGTGTAAGGCTGCATTGCCTCGTTTTCCATATGCTTTTTGGTAAAGCCATTGACCTCTTCCATGAAGGCACGCATCGCACGCCCGCCATTATGTGGAAGTTTTCGGCCCACAAGATCCAGCGCCTGTACACCGTTTGCACCCTCATAGATTTGCGCAATTCGGGCATCACGAACAAATTGGCTCATGCCCCATTCTTCGACATAGCCATGCCCGCCAAATACTTGCTGGGCGTTTACGCAGTTTGAAAACCCAATATCAGTGAGAACACCTTTTACAACAGGTGTCAGAAGACCCATTAGATCATCGGCTGCCTCACGCTCTTCTTCGCTTTGCGCACGATGAGAAATATCACCTTTAAGTGCCGTCCACAACATCAATGCACGGGCAGCTTCGTTAAAGGATTTGATGTTTAATAGCATGCGGCGAACATCAGGATGGACCAAAAGAGGATCAGCTTTTTTATCTGGCTGTGCCGGACCCGTAAGGGCACGACCCTGTACACGCTCTTTTGCGTACATTGCAGCATTTTGATAAGCGACTTCTGATTGGGCAAGCCCCTGTAGTCCTACACCAAGACGGGCTTCGTTCATCATAATGAACATTGCCTTCAAGCCTTTGTTTTCTTCGCCAATCAGATAGCCGATTGCTTCATCATAATTGAGAACACACGTAGAGTTGGCATGGATGCCCATTTTCTCTTCGATAGAGCCACAGCTCACACCGTTTTTCTCGCCCAGCGATTGATCATCACCAACCGCATATTTTGGAACGATAAACAGCGAAATACCTTTTACGCCTTCCGGTGCGCCTTCAATCCGGGCAAGCACGAGGTGAACAATGTTCTCGGAAAGGTCGTGTTCACCAGCGGAGATAAAGATTTTCTGGCCGGAGATTTTATAAGAACCATCTGTTTGTGGCACAGCTTTTGTGCGCAGCAAGCCAAGGTCGGTACCGCAATGAGGCTCGGTCAGGTTCATCGTGCCTGTCCAGGCACCTTCAATCATTTTAGGCAGGTATTTCTTCTTCTGGTCTTTTGATCCATGCACCTGAATAGCTGCAATCGCGCCCTGTGTCAGACCTGGATACATTGCAAACGCTTGGTTGGATGAGGAAAGATACTCGCCTACTGCTGTATGCAGCGCATAAGGAAGGCCCTGGCCACCATATTCAGGGTCAGCAGCAAGACCCATCCACCCGCCTTCAACGTAGGATTTGTATGCCTCTTTAAAACCTTTAGGGGTTGTGACACTTGCATCATCGTGGCGTGTACAACCCTCACGGTCACCAGAAAAGTTGATCGGCTGCAGCACTTCTTCGCAAAGTTTTGCTGCTTCACCTAATATGGCTTCAATCATATCCGGCGTCGCATCTTCAAAACCGGGTAGGTTATTGTAGCGATCCATGCTCAGGACATCATTTAGAATGTAAAGAGATTCATTTACTGGGGCGTTATAAATTGGCATATCCGCGTCTCCTCATCTGCCTCGGCACAATAGCCGAACATAACAAAACCTGACGGTGGACTGACGAGCTGTTTTGCTCTTCAATTCATAATCAGGTAAATTCTTACGTTAACGTAAATGTAATTCAAAAAAATGCAAGACAGAATTTCTTACAGACGCAATTTTTGGCCTGAATAAATCATAAATCTATAGGAAGATATGACCCTAGAGCGTATCTGGCTTGGATTGAACCGTTTGAACGCCGTGGCGTTTGTGC
>CAZEPF010000056.1:0-15655 GCA_964514045.1 uncultured Rhizobiaceae bacterium
GCACAAACGCCACGGCGTTCAAACGGTTCAATCCAAGCCAGATACGCTCTAGTGAACTCAAAACCCTGAAAACTATATGTTGGTTCTTTTTTGATAACCGGGATGATAGATTAGACGGGCTGAAGTGATTGCTAGGCCATCGTTCCAAGTCGTTCGGTTTTCGGTGAAAAGAGCTTCACCTAATGTTACTCCAAGGCGTTCGGCAATTTGAGCATCTGCGCTGGTGGCCGAAAATGAAATGTCGCCATTCGTAAACGGCTCATTTGCTACCAACCATTCATTAACACTGATGAGCGAGGTGTCGACGCTGAGAATTTTTGGAACAGCTTCCACGTTAACCCAACGGTCGCAAGCTACGTAGGGTATCCCGTCCGCGAGATGAACTGATTGGTGATGTAATATCCGATCGCTTTTATTTAATTTCATTCCGGCTCGAATGTGATCTGGAGCATCCTCCAAGTTCGAAGACAAAACTACATATGAGTAAGACTGATTGCGGTTTTCTACTTCCTCGCGAATGATTGGAATGCTCAATGTGGCTTTTAATATCGGATGTTTATTAACGCGTGTCCCAGCTTTTCGGCGACGGTCCAACAATCCATTTTCAGCAACCGAGCGCAAGGCGCGGTTCACAGTTGCTCGCGCGCACCCAAACTCTTCGGCAAGCTGTGCTTCATTGGGTATTAACTCTCCCGGCTGCCACTGTCTTGAGCGAATGCGTGACAAAATCTCAGTTTCAACGGCTTGCCAGTTATTTAGGCTAAGGGCTGTCAAAGCGCATCTCCTAGAATACGTACTGTATTACGGTAAGCGTGAATGATTTCCTCACGACGAATGTGTTTGCCAGCCTTTACCATATGTCGCCCTGCTGACCACACATCGCGTACCATTCGATCATCACCTGCAAACACATAGCTGTCCAAGAGTACATCTCCGGTTTTGCCGTCCAAATCAATATGATCGGTATCCAGTGTCATTAGGTCAGCCCAATTGCCCTCGGTAATTGATCCGCATTTGCGAGCCGCGGCTTGCGCGCCACCAATATTGATTTCATCGAAGAGGCGTCTTGCTGTGGACTTTTCTTGGGTGGCTAGTGCCGCTCTCGAATTGTCTCGCAAACGTTGGGAGTAATCCAGAGTGCGCAGTTCTTCTGACAGGCTTATGCGGATGTTTGAGTCTGACCCAATAGCAATTTTGCCGCCATTATTAAACCAACGCAGACCATCAAAAATACCATCACCCAAACTGGATTCGGTGATAGGGCACAAACCAGCAATTGCACCGGTTTTTGCAAGCCCAGAGGTTTCATGGGGTAGCATTTGCGTGCAGTGGATCATGCACCATCTTTGGTTGATCCCGATATTATCAAGTGCCCATTCTACTGGACGCGCGTCCCATGCAGCCTTAACTTCCTCAACTTCTGCAATTTGTTCAGCAAGATGCATATGGATTGGGCCGTTAGGAATAAGCTTGCTTAAAGCTGGCAATATTTCTTTGCCGACTGCGCGCAGGCTGTGGGGGGCTATGCCTATTGATGTGTCGTTTGGAAGAGCGTCAAGGGAGGTTTTTGCACCTTCAACCAGTTTTGCAAAACGATCAATGTCATTGCCAAACCGTATTTGGCCATCGCTTAGTTTGCGTTGGTCACATCCCCCATACTGATAGTGGACTGGGAGTAGAGTTAAACCGATGCCGCTGGTTTGTGTCGCTGCAGAAATACGCTCTGCCATTTCAGCCAGATTGTCATACGGAATGCCATCTGGCTGATGATGTAAATAATGAAATTCAACATTGGTCGCATAACCGGCTTCCAACATTTCCATTTGAACAAACGCAGTTATTGCTTCTACATCTTCTGGCGTTAATCGATCCAAGAAACGGAACATCAACTGCCGCCATGTCCAAAATGTATCGTTAGGATCTGGACCGCGGCGCTCTGTTAAACCTGCCATTGCTCTTTGAAAAGAATGACTATGCGCATTTACAGGAGCAGGTAATAAAACGCCAACTTGATGATCTGTGGATGCTTTTGCAGCCTTTGATACTTTTGATATTTGGCCAGTTTGGTCAATTTCGACGGTGATATTGTTTGCCCATCCTTGTGGCAAAAGAGCTTGGGTGGCGTGGATTGTTTGCATAGGTGATTCCGCTTGACAGGGATATTATGTGCAGACATATTATCATTAAGTGCAACATTTACAAGCTTAGCCATGCTGTTCACAAACTCAAAAATTGCATCATTCAGTAATAGTAAGCCTTATGGGATGATCGAAAATGGGGTCATTGCCACTAAAGGTGATTGCATCGCTTGGGTTGGTGAAACGGAGCAATTGCCTGACACTTTCCGTGATGAGGAAGTGTATGATTGTGGTGGGCGTCTGATTACGCCGGGACTAATAGACTGCCATACTCACATTGTTCACGGTGGAAACCGGGCGAGCGAATTTGAAATGCGATTAAACGGTGCAAGCTATGAAGAGGTTGCACGGGCAGGGGGCGGAATAGTTTCTACGGTTACCGCAACCCGAAAAGCATCAGTTGAAGAGCTTGTGGCATCGGCTCTACCACGTTTGGATGCACTCATATCTGAAGGCACTTGTGTTGTTGAAGTAAAGTCAGGGTACGGGTTGGATAAACCTACAGAACTGAACATGCTTCGTGCTGCAAGAATGCTGGAAACCAAACGTCCCATTCGTATTCTAACAAGTTTTCTAGGTGCGCATGCAGTACCCAAAGAATTTGCTGATCGCGCAGATGCTTACATTGATGATGTTTGCATACCTGCCTTGGAGGCGGCCCATCGGGAAGGGCTGGTTGATGCCGTTGACGGTTTTTGTGAAGGCATTGCTTTTACACCTGATCAGATTGAGCGCGTATTTCTTAAAGCAAAAGAACTTGGCCTGCCTGTAAAACTCCATGCAGAGCAATTATCCAATATAGGAGGAACGCAGCTTGCAGCTCGGTATGGTGCGATTTCTGCCGATCATATTGAATATGCCAATGAAGCGGATGCTAAGGCATTGGCAAAATCCGGAACTGTGGGTGTCTTGTTGCCTGGTGCGTTTTATACATTGCATGAAACTCAAACCCCGCCAGTGCAACATTTACGTGACAATGGTGTTCCCATAGCGCTAGCGACAGATTGCAATCCTGGCTCATCCCCTTTGGCTTCTTTGTTGTTGACGATGAACATGGCTTGCACACTCTTTCGCCTGACGCCGGAAGAGGCATTGGCAGGTGTGACCCAGAATGCAGCTAAAGCTTTAGGGCTTGCAAATACTGGCACAATCGAAGCCGGCAAACGGGCTGATCTATGTATTTGGAATGTAGAGCATGCTTCAGAGCTTTCTTATCGTATTGGGTTTAATCCCCTTTATGCACGTATATTTGGGGGCCACGCGTGACCATAGAGCTAAGGCCAGGTGAGGCAACATTACCTCAGTTGGAGCATATTTGGCGATCTGGCGAAGCGGTAAAACTTCATGACGATGCGCGGCCAAAAATTGAGGAAGCAGCCCAATTGGTTGCCAAAGCGGTGGCAGGCAATGAAGCCGTTTATGGCGTTAATACAGGATTTGGTAAGCTTGCAAGCGTCAAGATAGAGCCTTGCGATACGGCCAAATTACAACGCAATCTCATCCTTTCACATTGTTGCGGAGTTGGTGAACCGCTGGATGTAAATACAACGCGTTTGATGATGGTGCTGAAACTGCTTTCACTTGGGCGGGGAGCTTCGGGAACGCGTTGGGAAGTTATCGAGCAAATCCAAACAATGCTGTCAAACGGAGTTACTCCGGTCATTCCCGATCAGGGATCAGTTGGTGCATCTGGTGATTTAGCACCGCTTGCACATATGGCGGCTGCGATGATGGGCGAGGGTGACGCAATATATAAGGGTAGCCGTATGTCTGCGAGTGCAGCTTTGGCTGCGGCAGGTATCAAGCCTTTAGAACTAAGCGCTAAGGAAGGGCTTGGTCTCATAAACGGAACACAATTTTCAACTGCCTGCGCACTTACTGGCTTATTTGGTGCGTGGCGCAATGCGTCAGCAACGATTGTTTCCGCGGCTCTATCGACAGATGCCATTATGGGATCAACAGCACCGCTAGTAGATGAAATTCATACGTTGCGTGGACATGCGGGTCAGATTGCTGTTGCACGAGCCATGCGTGATACGATGAACGGATCTGAAATACGAGAAAGCCATAAAAAAGGTGATACACGGGTTCAAGATCCGTATTGCATACGTTGCCAACCTCAGGTTACGGGAGCGGCAATGGACCTATTGCATTTTGCAGGCCGCACTCTCGAAGTTGAAGCAAATGCGGTAACAGATAATCCTCTTGTGCTTACAAACAACGGTTTGATTGTTTCGGGCGGTAACTTCCATGCCGAACCCGTTGCCTTTGCTGCAGACCAGATTGCGCTTGCCATCTCTGAAATCGGGGCGATTTCACAGCGACGGATAGCGCTTATGGTTGATCCAACACTGTCCTTTGATCTCCCGCCATTTTTGACCCCCGAGCCTGGATTGAATTCAGGACTTATGATTGCAGAAGTTACGACCGCAGCATTGATGAGTGAAAATAAGCATCTGGCAAACCCTTGTTCAACGGATTCAACGCCGACTTCTGCCAATCAGGAAGATCATGTCTCAATGGCTGCCCATGGAGCACGACGTCTTTCACGCATGAATCGTAATCTGAATACCATTATTGGTGTGGAACTCATGTGCGCTGCGCAAGGTGTTGAGTTTCGCGCGCCATTGAAAACCAGCCCTGACTTACAAAGAGCGATGACGGTAATTCGTAGTGAAGTGCCTACTCTAAAAGACGATAGATATATGGCCGATGATATTGCATGCGCCAGCGAACTTGTCGCGAATGGAAGTCTGGTTTCAGCGCTCAATATCTCCGGTTTTGTGACAGGTGCAGTGGTATGACGCCGGTTGAAATTGTGACGGGCAATAGCCCAATCGTATTTGGTCTGCCACATACGGGCACCTATGTGCCCCAGCCGATATTGGAGCGTTTGAACCCGCTTGGCCGGACACTTGCGGATACGGATTGGCATATTCACAGACTATATGATGGTCTCTTGGACGGGGTTACCAGTGTTCGCGCCACGTTCCATCGCTACGTAATTGATGCGAACAGGGACCCTACAGGCGTTAGTCTTTATCCTGGTCAAAATACAACTGGACTTGTTCCATTCACTAATTTTGATGGCCTACCAATATGGGATGAAGTGCCAACTGATAGTGAGATTGAAGGTCGCCGCAAAACCTACCACGCTCCCTATCATGCCATTTTGGAACAAGAATTGAATCGGGTGCGCGATATCCACGGCTTTGCTGTTTTGTATGATTGCCATTCTATTCGGTCCGAAATTCCATTTTTGTTTGAAGGCACATTGCCGGATTTCAACATCGGTACAAATGGAGGCACTACTTGTGGATCGGAAATAGAAGATGCGGTTGTAAACGTTTGCAAGCAGGCATTTGAACATACCTCGGTTTTGAACGGTAGATTTAAAGGTGGATGGACAACACGCCATTATGGTCGTCCGAGCGAAAACATACACGCGATCCAAATGGAGCTTGCTCAGTCCACCCATCTCAAGAGCGAAGTCCTACCCTTCGATTATGATCCTGCGAAAGCAAAATTGCTTCGCGTTCATCTCAAAAAAATAATGCAAGCACTAGCGGATCTGACCCCTCAACTTGGAGCAAGTTCATGACTGATAAAAAGCCGAGCCCACGCCATAATCAACGGGATATTTTTCCTGATACGGGGAGTGAAATCTCGGCGAAAAGCTGGCTGACAGAAGCGCCCATGCGGATGTTGATGAATAATCTGCATCCTGATGTGGCTGAGAACCCGCATGAACTGGTTGTATATGGTGGCATCGGTCGTGCGGCACGTACGTGGGATGATTTTGACAAGATGGTCGCCACACTAAAGGTTCTTGAAGATGATGAGACGATGCTTGTGCAGTCGGGTAAACCAGTTGGAGTTTTTCGCACCCATAAAGATGCGCCGCGGGTGCTCATTGCAAACTCCAATCTGGTGCCTCATTGGGCAACATGGGATCACTTTAATGAGCTCGATAAGAAGGGCTTGGCTATGTACGGGCAGATGACTGCCGGTTCATGGATTTATATAGGTACACAGGGTATTGTTCAGGGCACTTACGAGACCTTTGTCGAGGCAGGTCGCCAGCACTATGATGGTGACCTCACTGGGAAATGGATTTTAACGGGTGGTCTTGGCGGCATGGGAGGTGCGCAGCCTCTCGCAGCTGTCATGGCAGGTGCCTGTTGTCTTGCGGTTGAATGCGACGAAACCAGAGCTGATTTTCGTCTGCGGACGCGATATGTGGATGAGAAGACCCATTCACTCGATGAAGCACTATCGATGATTGATAAATGGACCAACGCTGGAGAAGCAAAGTCCGTAGCACTTATCGGAAATGCTGCTGATGTCTTTCCTGAACTTGTGAAGCGAATGAAGGCTGGTAGTACTCGGCCTGATATGGTGACTGATCAAACGAGTGCTCACGACCCGTTGCACGGTTATCTTCCGCAAGGTTGGAGTGTTGCCGAATGGCGGGCGAAACAGGAGAGTGATCCTGTATCGGTTGAAAGAGCTGCTCGCACTTCCATGAAGGTACAAGTTCAAGCAATGGTTGATTTCTGGAATGCTGGCGTTCCAACACTGGATTACGGTAACAATATCCGGCAGGTGGCGAAAGAAGAAGGGCTGGAAAACGCATTTGATTTTCCTGGCTTTGTTCCGGCCTATATCCGTCCATTGTTTTGTCGCGGCATTGGCCCTTTCCGGTGGTGCGCGTTATCAGGTGATCCTGAGGATATTTACAAAACAGACGCTAAGGTTAAAGAACTTGTTGAGGATGAACATCTCCACAATTGGCTCGATATGGCGCGTGAGCGCATCGAGTTTCAAGGCTTGCCCGCGCGTATCTGTTGGGTAGGTCTGGGCATTCGTCATAAATTGGGCTTAGCGTTTAACGAGATGGTTCGTAATGGTGAGTTGTCTGCTCCAATTGTCATTGGGCGCGATCATTTGGATTCAGGATCGGTAGCCTCGCCTAATCGTGAGACAGAAGCGATGAAAGATGGTTCTGATGCTGTGTCAGATTGGCCACTTTTGAATGCACTGCTTAATACAGCCTCTGGTGCTACGTGGGTTTCGCTGCACCATGGTGGTGGTGTTGGCATGGGCTTCTCCCAACACTCAGGTATGGTGATCTGTTGTGATGGTAGCGAAGATGCTGACCGCCGTATCGCTAATGTATTGTGGAATGATCCAGCGACTGGTGTCATGCGCCATGCGGATGCTGGCTATGATGAAGCAATGGATTGTGCGCGCGAAAACAACCTAAATTTACCAGCCATTCTTTAGAGGTGGGTATGTAGAGAAATTACTATTTCCATAACAAAGCCATCGCAAGAATGGCCATCAAGCAAAACGCTGCAAAACTTAACAAGGAGAACTAACCATGAAAAGAAGACAATTTTTGAAAACGGGTGCTGCAACTAGTGTAGCTGCGGCTAGTTTTGGTCTTGCGACACCAGCAATTGCCCAAGAAAAACGTCAATGGAAAATGGTAACGGCTTGGCCAAAAAATCTACCGGGTCCCGGTGTTGCAGCTCAAATGTTGGCTGATCGAATTACGGCTCTTTCTGGTGGTCGCATTGAGGTAAAGCTTTTTGCAGCAGGCGAACTTGTTCCTGGCCGTGGTGTCTTTGATGCAGTTTCTGAGGGTACAGCTGAGCTTTACCATGCTGTGCCAGCCTATTGGGGTTCCAAGTCGAAAGGCATTCTGATGTTTGGATCGCAACCCTTTGGATTGCGTGCAGATGAACAGGTTGGCTGGATGACACATGGTGGTGGTCAGGCACTTTATGACGAGATGTATGGTCGTTTTGGATTGAAGCCTTTCCTTTGTGGGAACTCGGGTCCGCAGTGGCAAGGATGGTTCAAGAATGAACTAAACTCTGTTGAAGACCTAAAGGGATTAAAATTCAGAACAACGGGTCTTGCATCTGAGATGTGCTCTAAGCTCGGTATGGCTGTCCAAGCCATGGGTGGCCGGGACATGTTTCAGGCACTTCAATCTGGTGCGCTTGATGCGGGTGAATTTATCGGCCCTTGGACAGACAGTGCGTTAGGTTTTCATCAGGTTGCGAAAAACTATTATTGGCCGGGTGTTGGTGAGCCATCTTCTGCTGAAGAGTGTGCGGTAAATGCTAAGGCTTATAATGAATTGCCTGATGATCTCAAAGCCGCTGTAAGTCTGGCGTGCGAGAGCCTCTACAATCCAGTGTGGACTGAATACACAACCAAACATGCATTAGCGCTTAAAAAGTTGGTGGATGAGGAAGGTGTTCAGGTCAAAAAACTGCCTGACGATATTTTGGCGGCGATGGGTAAAGCTGGTGACGAAGTCATAGCTGAATTGCGTGAAGATGATGACGAACTTACGAAGCGCATCGCCGAGAGCTTTGTAGCCTATCGTGACTCAATTGGTCGTTATATGGTTTATGCCGATAACGGGCAGATGAATGCTCGCGCAACTGCATTGGGTTACTAAACTAAACTTAAAGGCTGGCGCGGTTCTTTGCGCCAGCTTTTCCTATGATTTAGCAATCCATATTTAGGTCCGGATTTACAACATGCAAAACCTGATTGGCAAACTGGATTCGATCAATCTTGCAGTTGGTATGGTTGTGCGTTGGGCTGCTATTTTTATGGTGCTCATTCAGTTCGCAATAGTTTTGTTTCGGTATGTTTTTGGCTTCAGCAGCATCGCAGTCAACGAAAGCGTATTATATCTGCATGCGTCGCTTTTCATGCTGGGGGCGGGGTATACACTCTTAGTTGATGGCCATGTTCGTGTAGACATTTTTTATGGAAAGTCTAGCGAGAGGCGAAAAGCCGCTATCGATATGTTTGGTCATCTGGCTTTACTTATACCATCTATGCTAGTCTTGGCCTATTGGTCTTGGCCTTCCGTTGTAAATTCCTGGAAAATCTTGGAAGGTCCGATTTCCGTTGGTGGCATTCCAGCTTCATTTTTATTGAAGTCATTGATTCCAGCTTTTTGCGTGCTGCTTGTGGTTCAATCAATCTCCTGCTTGCTGGCAAGTGTTCTGCGTTACAGGGAGAATAGACGGTGAGCCTTCCTCTTGATCTATTAATGTTTGCTGCCCTGATTGGATGTATCCTTTTAGGGTTCCCCGTTTCGTTCAGCATATCCGGCATTGCGATAATTTTTGCGTTCTTAGGGTGGGTTACCGGCGCAATGGACCTCAGTTTAATGGGCGCCCTTGGGCAACGTGTATTTGGCGTTCTGACTAATGGTGTTTTGATAGCCATTCCTTTGTTTGTCTTTATGGGCGTGGTTCTTGAAAAAAGCAGGATAGCAGAAGAAATGTTAGAGACGATGGGCCAGCTCTTTGGCAGGCTGCGCGGAGGTCTTGGTTTATCTGTAGTGGTGGTCGGAGCTTTACTCGCCGCTTCAACAGGTATTGTGGGGGCTACCGTAATTGCTATGGGATTGATCGCACTGCCGACAATGTTGCGCAGTGGTTATAATCCTAAATTGGCATCTGGAATTGTATGCACATCAGGTACTTTGGGTCAGATTATTCCGCCTTCAACATTGCTCATTATTCTGTCGGATGTAATGTCAAATTCATTCCAGCAGGCGCAATACGCCCAAGGTAAGTTTAACATCGAGACAATTTCAGTCGGGCAAATTTTTGCTGGAGCATTACTGCCGGGTTTGATGTTGGTGGTGATCTATATCCTGTATATATTGGGAAGAGCCTGGCTGATCCCTGGTGATGCACCCGCAGCGAAAGAACTGACAGAAAAACCATCACGTAAAGCCATATTTGTTGCCATTGTTCCTCCTGTCTTATTGATAGTAGCTGTGCTTGGCGCAATTCTAGGTGGCGTTGCTACCCCGACCGAAGCAGCCTCTGTTGGAGCTGTTGGGGCATTGTTGATGGCCGGACACCGTAGTGGTGGCTCCGTTAAACTTATTTTATTAGGCGCTGCATCTTTGTTCCTTCTGGGTATAGCAGCAGGCATTGCGCCTGTGCGCTTTCAACGCAATGATCTGGATTTTGGTGATTTTGCATTTGGCGGGTTTTATATAGTCCTCGCAGTGATCGGCATGGTTGCAATAGCGGTGGCATTATATCGTGCTTGGCGAGCCGGGATTTTAATGCCCGCTATGACACAAACCATGACCGTCACGTCGATGATTTTTGCTACCATTCTGACAGCCAGTATCTTTTCTCTTGTCTTTATTGGGTTAGGGGGAGAAGAGCGCGTTGAGGAGTTTCTCAAACTCATGCCTGGTGGAGCTCAAGGCGCGTTATTGTTCTGCATGTTGCTTATTTTTGTTCTTGGCTTCTTCCTCGATTTTGTCGAGATCACAGTTATTCTTTTGCCGCTTATTACACCACCACTTATTTTAATGGGGCATGATCCCTATTGGCTTGCAATCTTAATCGCGATAAATTTGCAAACTTCATTTCTCACGCCGCCTTTCGGGTTTTCGCTGTTTTACCTGCGTGGCGCCGCGCCTAAGGAAATTACTACGGGAATGATCTATGCCGGAGTTGCTCCCTTTATCGCGTTACAACTGATGGGCATGTTAATAATCTGGACTTTCCCAGCTATTGCAAACTGGTTGCCAGCCGTTTTGTATTGATGATTCTAGCAAGATTAGCCGTATGTCGCGAAAATTTGTTGCCTGCACTGAGAGCAGTGGCTCTTACAATCCAACACTGTTTTTCAAAGTAGTTGGAAGGGGTGAATTGGAGAATTGAGCAAGGGTGGGTTAGCCACAGTTTGACTAACCAAGCTTATTTTGATGACACCAATTTAAGAGATTTTAGTCTTATAGCGAAAAGGTTGGGGGCGCTTCTATACAATCAGGGCGCGGCGACCATTATCTCAAATCAACGCGTTTCCTCTGATTACGTCGTTTCCAGTCCTTGGATTTGAAGATCAAACCCATCTTGTATATGGTTGATGAATGTCTCCAATGCCGCTGTCTTGTCTCCTGAATCAATGACATCAACCAATTCCATGTGAGCACCGAGGGATTCATTAAGATCAACATTTTCTATTGTGGCAAAAAGACAAAAAGCCATAGCCTTGCCCCAGAGCATGTCAAACATATTTAGCAAAAAGCGATTGTTCGCAGCTTTTACAAAGGCGAGGTGAATGTTTCGGTTTGCATCAAAATAAGCTCTTGCAGATTGTTCGGAAACAGCCTCTTCTTTTTCAATAACTTTTCGAAGATTGGCAATCATTTCCGGTGTTTTATGCACGGCAAGAATACGTGCGCACTGACCTTCAACAGCCGCGCGAGATTGATATAGTTCACGAACTTCCTGAGCGTCCATTTTATAGAGTTTGAAGCTGCCGCCTGAAGATATTTCTAGTACGCCTTCGCGCTCCAATCGCATAAGAGCTTCTCGCACAGGGGTCCGGCTTATCTGCATATCTGCAGCTAACTTTTCTTGAACCAACTTGTCTTCTGGGCCAATCTCTTGGTGCATAATAGCGTCCACAAGCTGGGAATACACTTCATCTGCTAAACGTCTGCGCTGAGGCTGTATGCTGTCGAATTTCATTATTAGACCTAATTTAGATAGCTTTGTGTTTACGTATACAGAATGCAGAAAAACATTCATAAATACCAGACAATTTTCACTTGCGATTGTTTTTGTATACTGTATACAATGTACAAAATAGGAGGTTTGCATGTGCGGAATCGCTGGTCGTATTCTAAATAATTCTGGTAATGTTGGCGCAGACTTAGTTGACCTGATGAATGCTCAGGAACATCGTGGTGCGGATAGCACCGGGTTTGCCGTGTATGGTCCGGTGCGTGATACTGGGTATGTTTTGCGCGGCATGGGGTTTGACAAGTCTCGTGTAGACCAAGATTTGGATAATTTTAAGAACATACTCAAGGATCATAAGTGTGACTTTCTTTCAGATCCTTCCATAATTATTGATCAAAGCAAACATTATTGTTTCCGGATGGAGATTTCAGATCCTGCTGACCTGGTGAGTTGGGTAACTGATGCTGATACGCTCGCCAGTGAAATTGAAATTCAAAGCTGTGGTCGCAGCTTAGAGATCATCAAGGATGTGGGGGGCGCTGAGGAAGTTTCTGAAAAGCACAATGTGCGCGATATGGTTGGTTCTCACGGCCTTGGCCACGCCCGCCTTGCAACCGAAAGTTCAGTTCTTCCAAATGCATCGCATCCATTTTGGGCGCGTCCGTTTTCAGATGTGGCCATCGTGCATAATGGTCAAATTACCGACTATTTTACATGGCGCGATAAACTTGAACGCAGTGGCTATCGCTTTCTAACGCAAAATGACTCCGAGCTTATCGCTGTATGGGTGTCTGATCAGATAAAGGCTGGCTTTACTTTGGAGCAGGCTCTGAAGAATTCAATCAGTTCCATTGATGGCGTGTTCACCTATATGATTGCAAACACTGGCGGTATTGGATTTGCAAAAGACCGTTTTGCAATGAAGCCCTTGGTGGTCATTGACCGCGATGGCGATATAGCAATGGCAACTGAAGAGCAGGCTGTTCGCCGTATTGTTTCTGAAGAAGCGGATGTGATCAATTATGATGGGCCGTCACTTACAGGTCTATGGGGCATTGGTAACAGGAGTCTTGCAGCATGAGTGAATATGTTGTCGATGTTGGCAAGCGTCATATCAAAGAAGTCAATCAGGAAATTCAGGAAGCAGCTAAGGCGGGTAAAGAGATACGTGTCGTTAATACATTTTCCCGGCATAATCTTGGTGTTGGCCTTCCTGACGGTGCAAAAATCAGCTTTGAGGGCTCAGTCGGATATTATTGTGGCGGCTTGAATGTAGGTGCCGAAATCGAAATCGAACGCAACAGTGGCTGGGCCTTGGGCGAGGGGATGTCTAAGGGGCATATTACTGTTGGAGAACGCGCTGGCATGTCATGTGGAGCCGCTATGATTGGCGGAACCATTCACGTAAAGGGCGATGCTGGTCCTCGCTGTGGTGTGGCAATGAAAGGCGGGAATATCGTTGTAGAAGGCAAGATCGGCTATCTGTCCGGTTTTATGGCGCATTCAGGTAAAATTATTGCGCTTGGTGGAGCAGGAGAAAGCTGTGCCGACGCCTTATGGGAAGGCGAAGTTTGGGTTGCTGGTGAAATTGACAGTCTTGGTGTTGATGTGAATGTCGTCGAGCCTACAGCAGAAGAAGTGATGGAAGTGGATGCAATTCTGGAGCCTCTGGGATTGGTCGATAGCAGCCGGAATTGGCGGAAAATGATTTCCGGGCAGAGGCTTTGGTATTTTGAATCAAGGGATGCGAGCGCATGGCTAATGATCTAAGTGACACATACGAATATCCGTTTGAAATTCCACCGGAAGAGGAAATTCGTTTTAGTGATGAAGGCGCTATAGCTGGGCGCCCGGCTGGTGTTCCTTCTTCATATGATGAAGGTGGCTCTACTCGATGGACACCTGAAGCAATCTCGGAAGTTCACGCTCTGGCGCAACTTGGACGTTATCAGGTGCGTGGCTATAACACTTTCAACAAACGCCTGCCGACGTTTGACGACCTGACTTTTGTGCCTGCAACCATGACACGCCTTCCTCTAGAGGGGTATCGTGAGAAATGTGACACAACTACCATTCTGGGTGGGGGGCGCGGTCCGGACGTAGTGGCTAAGCCGCTTGAGCTCAAAATACCAATTTACATTGCGTCAATGTCATTCGGTGCTTTGTCCGCATCTGCAAAAGCTTCACTTGGTTACGGAGCTTCAAAAGTTGGTACCATGACGTGTACTGGCGAAGGCGGAATGCTTGAAGAAGAGCGCAACGCATCTCAACGCCTTGTATATCAAATGTCTCCTGCTCGTTACGGGATTGACCTTGATCACTTGCGACGTGCGGATGGATTGGAAATTGTTGTTGGTCAGGGTGCAAAGCCCGGTACGGGCGGTCTTCTTCTCGGTATGAAGGTAAGTCCACGCGTGTCCAAGATGCGTACTCTTCCTGAGGGAGTGGATCAACGCTCTACCATTAGGCATCCTGATTTTCTGGGTGCTGATGATCTGGCGGTAAAAATTGAGGAACTACGAATAGCAACCAATTATCAGGTTCCAATATCCATTAAGATGGGTGCTACCCGTCCCCGTTTTGATGTGGCGGTCGCTGCCAAAGCAGGTGCCGACATTGTTGTGGTGGATGGTGCTGAAGGTGGAACAGGTGCTTCTCCTGAACTTCTGTTGAACCACACTGGTATTCCGACAATGAGTGCTGTTCGTGCCGCGCGTGAAAGCCTTGATGAATGCGGTATGACGGGCAAGGTAAGTCTTGTTGCTGCAGGTGGGATACGTTCTGGTGTTGATGCGGCTAAATGTTTGGCCCTTGGTGCAGATGCGGTTATGATTGGCAACTCTGCAATGATCGCGATGGGGTGTAACTCGCCACGCTATTTGGAAGACTACGAAAAGCTTGGAACATCTCCTGGCGCCTGTCACCATTGTCATACGGGCATGTGTCCGGTTGGTGTTGCTACGCAAGACCCAGAGCTTGAAAAACGGATGAATCCTAAAGCTGGTGCGGAGCGTGTTGCACGTTATCTGACAGCAATGACGATGGAAGTCACAGCACTTGCCAAGGCATGCGGTAAATCTTCTGTCCATAATCTGGAAGTTGAGGACTTACGCGCCTTGAACTTTTCGGCATCCGCATTCACTGGTGTCAAAATGGCTGGAATTGACCGCGAATTCAATTGGTAGCCAAAATGAATCTTGGAGTAATAACCCCAAAGTCTGCCCCGTATGAAAATAGCCGTTCTTGATCTCACCTCTCATCCGCTAGAATATCTTTCTGGCGTGTCTCGTGTTCACGAACAGATTATAGCTTGGCTCAAACCGGCATTGCCGGAAGCTGAATATATGCCTTACGATATCGCGGAAGGTGGGGAACCTTTGCCAGCGATTGAGGGTTTTGACGGGCTATTGCTGAGTGGTTCTGAAAGCGGCGTATATGATGATGTGCCGTGGATGAAGCCGCTCCGCAAAATGCTGGTTGAGACCAAAGATGCCGGAAAGCCAATTTACGGGATTTGCTTTGGTCATCAGATTATGGCGGATACATTTGGCGGGAAAGCGGAGAAATCTGATGCAGGCAATCAACTCGGCGCGCGCAAGTTCTCAACCAAGCAGGGGGAAGCCTACGATGCCTATGTTTGGCATCAGGACCAGGTTACAAAAAAGCCACCAAGTGCTCGGGTCACGGATACAGCAGATTATTGCCCGATAGCTGCCTTGGAATATGACTTTCCTGCAGCTTCCGTACAGTTTCATCCAGAATACAGGCAAGCACATTTACGCGAGCTTTTTGATATTTTTAGAGGTGAGCTTGTTTCGGAAGAAGCCCGACGTGCAGCACTCAATTCTTTCGAGGAAGCCGACGTGGTTGTGGACCTGAGAGCGCGGGAAACAGCTAGTTTTTTCCGCCAGCATATCTCTACAGCAGCCTAGAGCGTATCTGGCTTGGATTGAACCGTTTGAACGCCGTGGCGTTTGTGCT
>CAZEPF010000057.1:0-15605 GCA_964514045.1 uncultured Rhizobiaceae bacterium
ACCCACTGCCGACACAAACACCAGAGACAATATCCAGCCTGCCGCAATCAATATCCACTCATAAAGCCGGACACTCCAACCCCAACTATTGGGGCTGCCATCTGTATGCACCACCCGCGGCGCCCAGTCTTCTTCCATGCGGAAATTTACAACAGGCAGCGCCACATCCAGTGTGTAGATGAACGAATTAAATTCTGAATATTCAGATGGCATGGCAGAGGCGCAAGATTCATCTGGAAAATACACCCAGTTCTCCGCGCACCATGCAGGTATCGATCCACCACTGCGTGCTTCCTTATAGATCAGCGGATGCGTCGGCGTCATAATTGCATTCCTGGCTGCCCATCCATTCACCAAAGTTCCGATGATGACAAATAAGGCAAGCCAAAGGATCGCATTGCCCGGTCTGTATCCATACGCAACCAGTGGCCCCCAAATCAGTTTACGAAACCCGATCTGCAACCAGTGAAACAGAAATCTTACGACCCCACTAAGGCTCCATTCGACAACCTCATGACTGGTCATGAATTGCGTTTGAAGTTTCTGCTTTTCAATCCGCACGTCACGGGCTTCTTCTTCATACCCCATGGAATCAAGCACGCTGGCCAATTGCTCCCAGGGACGCGGCTTGAACCGTTTTCCCAAATGCTCATTGGGCTGTTGTTTCAACCATTCAATCCAATAGGCCGAGCGGGCATCATCCGGCAGATTGGAAAATGTGTCATAGGTGAAATTATCAAGCTTGGTATGAAACTCGATTTTCTTTTCTTCATTATCGCTGTCTTCATTATCGGCGTTTTTGTCAGATGATTTATCCGGCGTAGGTTCCTTCTTGTCCGGCGCATTATCGTCGTATCCCTCACGCTTTCGCATCCAGCTTTTACGACCTGTATTGATAGAACCACATTTTGCACCGGAGAAATCAACTTCGCCATTGACGTATCCCAAGCCCCGCCACATCAACGTGCCGTCGATTTTTGAATTCCGCAATTGCAGCGCAGGCGCCCCGCAGAGACTTGCTTTCTCGGTTAAAAGACTGCCGCCAATCTCTGACCCCGTAAGGCCAATACTGCCCTTGGCATTGATATCAGAGAGATCAACATCACCTTCAATGATCGCCCGATTAGCGATAATACCGTTGTTAGGGTCTAAGAAGGAGCCATTTTGACAACTTAGATTTCCACCAATTTTAGTGTTGCGGAGATAAACAGGCCCTGTTGTATTGAAATTTTCGCATAAAACCACATTGCCAGCAATGCTAGCGTTTTGTGCATGCAACCCCCTTTGAAAACTGGCATTTTGACATTCTAAATTGGAACCAATTTTTACACTCACAAGTTGAATTTTACCAAGAGCAGAGAATCCATCCTTTAAATAAAGTGAGTCGCCAATTTCTGCTCCATCAAGGGAGAGAGCATCTTCATCACGCCGTAATTGAGCATTACGAAAATCAGCGCTCCCAAGAATTTTTGCTCCTATTAAACGAATCTCACTTGTAGCTATAAAATTATCTCTCAAAAAAAGTGATTGCTTAAGTGTTAAACCATCACCCGACAATTCCTTGATACTGCTTCCACTTAAAATCAAATTTTTGAGTTCAGCATTGCGAACCAGAAAATCGAGGCCTATTTCACAATTGAATAGGGTAATCTGATAATCAAGATTAGCACCCTCCAAATTGATGCTATTCAGACCTTCCTCGAATTGAAAATACGCACCTGCTAACACAACGCCTTTTTCAGTAACGGGTGACTGTTCGCACCCTCCTAAAAACATATAACGGACAAACTCTGCCCTAACCGTGTTTAGTTCAGTTACTTTCTTTGGTCGCGCTCCAGAAAAGCCATCGACAAAACAGCCTTCACCCCTGGCAGTGCATTGACGAAGTTTTTCCTCCGCTGGCAAAAGTTTTCCATCAATCAGAAAGTCTTCCAGCACCTTTCCGCTTGCTGAGACTTTTGCAGGTGCTATCCAATGGGCATTTTGTTTCGGAGCTTTGGCCAATCCTATGTCCCTTCCAGCGGTTGCGCAGCGATCTTCTGTTTTGGATCAAGCAGGCTTTCCACGTCACTTTCCAACATCAACTCATTACTGTTGCGCAATGTAGACTTCTGCAAAATCTCAAAGACAGACGCAGTTGTAAGTTCCAGTGTTTCGCGATCACTCAACCCGTCCAAAAGATGCGCCAAAAACACCGCCGCCGTTAAATCGCCCGGTCCATTGGGCGGATCGGAAATATGCTGATGGCTGGCAAGCATTGCCGTGTCCCCCGCAACATAAAGATTGCCTGTGCGATCTTGATCCAACCCACCGCAAGACGTGACCAATACACACCGAGGTCCAAGAGAGCGGGCAAGCGCATGACACGCATCCATTTCAACAGGCGTATCAAGAGAGGAAAGCCAACCCAGTTCAAAACGATTCGGCGTGGCAAGATCACAGATTGGCAGCAATTCATCACGAATGGCATTAGCTGTATCCTCACCCACATACAATCCGCCAATATCGCCAATCACCGGATCACACACGTGAATTAAATTAGGATTACGCGTTTTAATTTTACGGATAGCTTTGGCAACAATTCGCGCCTGTTTTGGCCCTGCCATATAACCGGTGAGAACCGCGCCAACTTCATCAATCCAGGGCGCGTTGGCAATATCATCCATAAACGAAGCAAAGGCATTTTCATCGTGCACCATGCGTGTTGCCGGCCCATGACCCGGATGCCACGGAAGCAAAATCGTTGGCACAGCCCAGACCGGATAGCCAAACGCCTCCAGCGCAAAAACCGCAGCGCGGTTGCCCACAGACCCACGCACCACATGCGAAGAAATCACCAATACGGACGTTTTATTTGTATCAGCCATTCAGAACATACGTCTTGATAAGGTAGCCGATCAGAAACACGACAAAGACCATTCCCAAAGAACGGCCAATTCGCGTGCCCCACACTTCGGAGAATTTATCTTGATCAGCATCTGCTGCTCCCAAGTGGCCGGACACCCGCTCTGCCACACGCCGCATGGAAGACGTACCAACCGACTCTGAATCCTGTGCCACACGGTCCAGAATTTTATCGGCTTCGCGCTCATTGGCATCGCGATCAGGTCGTTGATTTCTCGTCATTTATAAGCCTTTCGTTTGCTAGACACTGACAGACGAAGCATGTAACTTCAAGAACGGGGGGATCGGGGAGATCATATGAATACGGTTCGTGAACGCGCGCGCGTAAATAAATCAGGCATATTCGGGTGGATGCTGTTCGACTGGGCGGCACAGCCGTTTCATACACTCCTCATAACCTTTATATTCGCACGATATTTTGCCGCCGAGGTCGCCCCTGATCCTGCTACCGGACAAATCTGGTGGGGCTGGATGCTCGCAGTTGTGGGCATTCTCATTGCACTATTGTCGCCCATTATGGGGGCTATTGCTGACGCAACGGGGCCTCGCAAACCATGGATGTTGAGTTTCTCTGTATTTGCATTTGCCGGTGCCGCCATGTTGTGGTTTGCAGAACCGGGCAGTGTTGCGCTTCCCGTTCTGATTTACTTCGGCTTTGCGTTAATCGGCATAGAATTCGCCACGGTGTTTAATAACGCAGTGATGCCTGACCTCGTTAGCCGCGAAGAACTGGGGCGGCTATCAGGCAATGGCTGGGCCATGGGATATATTGGCGGCGTGGTCAGCCTGATCATCGTCTTGGGCGCACTTGTGGAATCATCACCGGGCAGCGGCAAAACACTTCTCGGATTAACGCCCCTTTTTGGCCTTGCAGATATCCCGGGCGGCGGTGAACGGGCAACTGGCCCTCTTACCGCAATCTGGTATTTTGTATTCGTCCTGCCGTTTTTTATGTTCACGCCGGATACACCAAAGAAAACAAAAGTTGCAGGCGCCGTAAAACAAGGCCTGTCCGATCTTATCGCGACGATTAAAAGCCTGCCATCACGACCAAGCCTTTTCGGGTTTCTTGGCTCATCCATGCTCTACCGCGATGCGCTCAACGGTCTATTTGCATTTGGCGGTATTTACGCAGGCGGAGTTTTAGGCTGGGGCGCAACACAATTGGGTGTGTTCGGCATCGCAACCGCAATCACGGGCGCATTGGGCGCTTGGATTGGCGGTAAGTTCGATGATCGCTTTGGACCCAAAACCGTCGTCACAGTCTCGATTATTGTTTTAATCGCCGTATGCCTGACGATAATTTCAACCGATAGGAACATGGTTTTATTCATGCCTGTCCAGGATGTTGCCGGTGGGTTTGCACCTGCAGACATCACCTTTTACATCTGCGGTTGCCTGATCGGTGCTGCAGCGGGGCCAATACAAGCGGCATCCCGCACACTCATGGCAGACCAGGCCGAAGACGGTCAAATGACAGAAGCATTTGGCCTATATGCCCTATCGGGAAAAGCGACCGCATTTCTTGCGCCAACACTCATCGCCATCACCACATGGGCACTGGACAGCCAACGCCTTGGCATTACGCCCATCGTGTTCTTGTTTATTCTCGGCTTGGCACTATTGCCCTTCGTCAAACAAAACCGAATTCACTGATCCGAAAATATTCTAATGGCGGAAGTGGCGCGTTCCAGTGAATACCATTGCAATACCGGCTTCATCAGCGGCAGCAATGACCTCATCATCACGCATGGAACCCCCTGGCTGAATGACACTGGTTGCGCCCGCCTCAACAGCTGACAAGAGACCATCTGCGAATGGGAAAAACGCATCAGACGCAACCGCACTTCCAATCGTACGAGGTTCTTTTTCCCCTGCTGCCTGCATGGCATCAATCGCCTTGCGCGCGGCAATGCGCGATGAGTCAATCCGGCTCATCTGACCAGCACCAATACCAACTGTTGCACCATCACGCGCATAGACAATTGCATTAGACTTCACGTGTTTTGCCACCCGAAAGGCAAACTTCATATCCGCAAGTTGCTCAGCGGTTGGTTGCACTTTAGTGACAATATTCAAATCGAGATCATCAACAATACGATTATCTCGATTTTGAACAAGCAGACCGCCAGAAACGGTTTTAACATTGAGACCAGCCTCGGCAGGATCGGCCAATCCTTGAGTTAGCAACAGACGCAGGTTTTTCTTTGCAGCAATAATTTTGCGCGCCTCTTCATCCGCATCTGGCGCGATAATAACTTCTGTGAAGATATTGGAAATCTCATTCGCCGTTTCCGCGTCAATCGTCTGGTTCAATGCGATAATGCCTCCAAAGGCAGATACCGGATCACACGCCAATGCCGCACGATACGCTTCTCCCATCGTGTCAGCTGTCGCAACGCCACACGGATTGGCATGTTTGATAATCGCAATGGCTGGCTTGCCCGAAGAATAAAACTCAGACACAAGTTCAAACGCTGCATCCGTATCATTGATGTTATTGTAGGAAAGCTGCTTGCCCTGAATTTGTTCAGCTGAGGCAACGCCTGGCCGCTTATCCCCTGAAACATAAAATCCTGCTGACTGGTGAGGGTTTTCGCCATATCGCAAGGAAGACGAAAGCTTGCCACCAACACTGCGAAAAGCAGGAGTTTGCAACTCCAGCTCATTTGCAAACCAATTGGATATTGCCGCATCATAGGCGGCAGTACGCGCATAGGCTTTTTGTGCCAAGAACTTTCGGGTTGCAAGCGTCGTATGCCCGTCGTTATTTTCAAGCTCTTCTAGAACAATCGAATAATCTTCCGGCTCCGTAACCATTGTTACAAATCCATGGTTCTTCGCTGCGGCGCGGATCATGGCTGGACCGCCAATATCAATATTCTCAATCCCTGCCTCATAGCTGGCACCAGCCGCGACAGTCGCCTCAAACGGGTAAAGATTGATCACCGCCATATCAATCGGCGCAATATCCTGTTCTTGCATCTGGGCTTTGTGGGTTTCATCGCTGCGTACCGCCAACAATCCACCATGCACAGAAGGGTGAAGCGTCTTAACGCGACCATCCATTATTTCTGGAAAGCCTGTAATCTGCGAAACATCTGTCACGGCAATACCAGCATCTGCTAATGTCTTTGCCGTGCCGCCTGTCGATAAAAGTGCTACACCTAAATCTGAAAGTTTCTTGGCGAATTCCACAATGCCAGCCTTATCCGAAACGGATATTAAAGCAGTTTTAACAGGTGCAAGATTTGGGATATCGTGATGCTTGACGACGGGCGCCATGTGTAGCTCCTAGCTGTAATTATAGCTTTCTCAGGGTCCAATTTGCTTGCGCCAATTGGCTTGCTTCAAAAGCAAGAACCACTTGCATTGTGCGTTGTGGTCCCGCCGCATGAGCAAAGAAAATACTTTCGCTAATCTGAGGTTTAACTTCCACACAGCTAAACAGCCACCGTTCACCGGAATAGGTGGTCAAAACAACGCTATTATCAACAGATGATTCCACATTGGCCCTGACAAGGGGATGTAGATGAAAGTGGATATGAACCCGGTCTTTCGTTGAGTAGGACAAATCGCTTTTGTCTGGTGCAGAAAACCATTCTGCCCCGCGCAGCCTGTTACCTGCTTCATCAAGAGTTAGCGTGCGCTGATAACGAACGCCAAAATCTCGCGCATATCCTAGATGTGAAGCAGTTAGCACTGAGCCATGATCGGTATCATTACGCGCAACCTCGACTTGTAAATTCGGATTGAGCACAAGACCACCCAAAATCCCTTGCTCTTTGCCCGTATTTTCAAACCGGAAAGAAGATGTTTCTTCAAACACCGCAACAGAATGTGCAGCCGTTGATCGCCACGGTGCGGTTTGAAATCCTTCACGCGAGCGCGTTGCTCCGCAATTCACAATCAAAAGTTCCCTAGCAGAAGACATCTCAAAAGAAAGACATCCGGCATGTGCCTCACTGGAAGTTTCACCGGAGGGCGCATTTCCTATATCCATCAAAACAAGAGAGCTGCCATTTTCGAGCCTTTGAAATCCGGAGTTTGACAGCGTAAATGGAATTCTACCCCGCGTTTCATCATACCGCGTGAGAGTCGACAGCAAATCGGTTTCAACCACACCAGTTCCGTTAAATCGAGCGAGATTACCATCGCCCAGTCTGAAAAATCGAAGCGCCAGCATCATGCGTTCAATGGCGCTTACCACACCTGATCCGGGATCAACACCAAGGGTGACACACGCTTGTCGATAGGGCAGAAGCAACCCCAATAGACTCAAAATTGCATCCGGCTTACGTGTCACATGCGCACCATCTGGAAATACTTGAAGGTCCAGTTCCTTAGACAGATTTTCTCGTGCAAATTTTAACTGGTTCAATTGCTTGCTATGGCAGATTGAGGCGTAAGACAGCGCAATATAAGCCAGCAGACGGGGCATTCCGCTCGGCGCAGCAGGTGCATAACGCTTCAAAAAGCGGACATGCGCACCCAGACTGCGCGAAAACAGATTATAAAACTCCAGCGACGCACCATTTAAAATTAAATCTGAATTACTAAGAAAATAAATCAGACGATACGATGCCGTCTCATAATCCCAAGCGATATCACGGTTCGGCTTTTCACCGTTTTCTATCCAGTCCTGAATAATTTCACGAGCATGGCTGGCTGACAGGCTATCGCCTCTTGCACGAAGATGTCGAAGCCAGCCAAATTGATGTAACGAACGCTTCCACTTTGGCTCTGCTTTTTCAATCTTGAACGGTCTACCGCGGCGCGTTTCTTCCAGAACGCCTGCAAGTAGTTACCGCGCTATTTAGAAGTGTTCCGCTCGGGAAGGGTGTGTGGTTCGCAGGTCCGTAGGGGCAGTTAAAATTTCTTCTGGAACAAAGGCGGCAAAACCCGTCAATGAAGTCAAACCAGAACGCACCAGACGTCTGAGTTCTCGAAGACGCCTGACAATTGCCAGCATTAAAAGCTGCGGCTTATCTAATAATGCCATACTGAATTTCACCCATCCGCCACATACCTCAACTTGGAAGGCCTCTGAATCATAATCGAATTAAGAAGTAAGCGTAAGCCCAATAGGATGTGACCTAGCGGTATAGTGGTTGATAACCTAGGGTCAGGACTCATTAATTAACTTTGATAAACCGACAGGCAAAGAACCCGTCCATACCACCAAGTGCGGGTTGATCAATAATTGCCAGATCACTTGGCAGACTTCGCAATGCACCCTGACCGTTTATAAGATCATTACGATCACCAATTTCATCAGCCGTAATCTTTGATAGCGCTAGATCATCTCTGACCGCCAACAGCTTTACCAGAAGATCTTCACCCTCTTCTTTCATCATGGAACAATTTGAGAAGACAAGCTGACCACCCGGCTTAATAAATTCAAACGCCTTCATCACAAGCTGGAATTGCAGTTGGGCAAGTTCCGTGATTTCTTCTGCACTCCGCGTCCACATCACATCAGGATGACGACAGGCAGTACCGGTTGACGAACACGGCGCATCCAACAAAACCGCATCAAACAGTTCAGGCGCTTCCCATTCCAAAATATCCGCCTCAACCAGATCTGCCTTAAAATTGAGACGGTCTAAATTATCCTGCAATCGGGCAAGACGGGGCTTTGAAATATCCAGTGCGGTAACATTAAAACCAGCATTTGCAAGCTGTGCAGTTTTACCGCCAGGTGCGGCACAAAGTTCCAATACCCTTGACCCTTCCGGAGCCGAAATGAGTTTTGCAGGAATGGATGCAGCCGCATCCTGTACCCACCATTCACCCTCTTCAAATCCAGCCAGTTGTGTCACTGCATCTTGGGTTTGTAATCGTAGACTACCCAGAGGTAAAACCGTACCCCCGAGTTTTTCTGCTAATGTTTTCGGATCACCTTTAGGCGTAATGTCAATTGAGGGACGCAGTGCCAGAGATTGTGCAATTAGCTCTGATTTCTTTTTCCCATAATCTTTGCGAAGCGATTTCGAAAACCACTTTGGCAATAGATCAAACTGCGCAAACTTATTGCTGGTAAACTTTTCCTTCTCGCGCACGACACGCCGGAGAACTGCATTTGCCAATCCCTTAAAGCGCGTGGTCCGCTTGTCATTGCCTATCGCAGTCACGGCCAGATCAACAGCCGCACTATCAGCGACATCCAGAAACAGGATTTGCGCAATCGCAACATGAAGCGTGTGAAGCAAAAGCCGCGCACGTTTGGGCGGAGCGCGATCAACCGCTTTGGCTATCACCGCATCAATATGATTCCTGTGCCGCAAGGCAGAAACAACAATCGCGCGTGCTAATCCTTGATCACGGCGATCAAGCGATAAGAATTGCCCGATACCATGCTGATGATCACACAACGCATCAAAATTACGGCGATCATCAATAACCCGCGTTAGTAGGGTTGTAGCAGCCAGCCGTGCGGACAAGCCTTGTTTTTTGGCCGCTCTAGCCTCGTTTTGTGAAGACATGGTCAATCTTTGTTACGAGGTCTGCCCCAAGGCTGACTGTCTGATTGTGTAGGCTGAGATGCTTGTGAACCGCCCCAAGGGCCTTGACTTTCATCGTGGGTGTCCCGCCCATCCCACGGACCGTCAGAAGAGGGTTCTTGATGTGTGACCGGCTCGTTCGAAACAGGCTGGTCTTCAACACGCCATTGTTTGGCAAGACCCACGAGTGCATCAATCCGGTTTTGCGTATCCGGATGCGTTGAAAACAAATTATCGCGCTTTATCTGCCTGAGCGGATTGATGATAAACATATGGGCTGTAGCAGGATTGCGCTCTGCTGCATTATTGGGAATGCGTGCTGCTCCATTGGCAATTTTTTCCAAGGCGCTTGCAAGCCAGATAGGGTTTCCACAAATCTCTGCGCCGCGTTTATCAGCTGCATATTCACGGGTCCGGCTAATCGCCATCTGCACAATACTTGCAGCAAAGGGAGCTGCTATCATCAGCACAAGACTGCCGATAATTCCAACACCACGGTCTCTGTTGCCACCAAAGAACATCGCAAAATTTGCCAGCATGGAAATGGCTCCTGCAAACGTTGCAGTAATCGTCATGATCAGTGTATCGCGGTTCTGAATATGCGCGAGCTCATGCGCCATGACGCCTGCAACTTCTTCAAGACTTAAAGATTCCAACAATCCCGTACTGGCGGCAACAGCCGCATTCTCTGGATTACGTCCCGTTGCAAATGCATTTGGCTGAGGTGAATTGATAATATAGACCGCAGGCATAGGCAGATTAGCGGCTTCAGACAGCCTTGCTACCAGTTCATAAAACTCAGGCGAATTGCTCTCGTCAATCTCAACGGCATTGTGCATCCGCAACACCATTTGGTCAGATTTCCAATAATTGAAAAAATTCATAGCCGCAGCAATAACAAAGGCAATCACCATGCCTGTATTACCACCGATCAAATAACCAACCCCCATAAACAAAGCTGTCATGGCTGCCAGTAAAATTGCTGTACGCATTATATTCATGCAATTGCTCCAAGTGTTGAGCGCCGAGCGTTCTATCCTATATCATGGGGAATGGTAATTGTCCCTTCAAGGGCTAAGCTTCCTGGATTTTATAATGCCTGCAAATGATAACTCAAAAGACATGCCTGATGCAGCCAAGCGCGCGCTGGCAGAAGCACAAGAACGACGCGAAAAAGCTGAACTGGCAAGTAAGAATAAAAAACCAGCGCCAAAGGAAATTTTGGGACGCGAAGGCCCTGATCCCGTGAGATATGGGGATTGGGAAAACGATGGCATCGTCAGCGATTTCTAACACAGCTTGTTTGTTTACGTCTTGTTTACACTAAAAAACTCGAAAATGACGATATTTCAATGACTTGAATAAATCCTGCGTTAATTCCCGGCCATAATCACTAAAGTGGCCCGCTGCTTGCAACTCCCAAGACAAATAGTGTCAGGAGTTGATCATGAAGGTCGAAAACAAATTTTTTAAATCACTTAAACGTTTCCGCAAAGATGAAGGCGGCAATGTTCTTATCATTTCTACAATAGTATTGTTTGTATTGCTCAGTTCGGTTGGCGCAGCAATGGAATATGCCCGCTTGGCTAATTCCAAATCCGACATGTTAAACGCACTGGATGCAGCAGTTCTTGCAACAGGCGTCCAGCTCACCAATGGCGAGCGGGATCAAGCCAAACTGCGTAATGAGTTTAATGCGTTCTTTTTTGCAAATCTCAAAGGTGCAAATCAAAACGAATACAATGTCACATCATTCTTCGCTGATCCCGAGACCGGTGAGGTCAATGCAAATGTTGAGCGAACCGTAAAAGCCAGCATCATGAAAGCGGTCGGATATGACGAGTTCACTGTTAAAGCAACATCTGAGGGCGTTTTCGATCGTACTGATGTTGAAGTTGCAATGATGCTTGACGTTACAGGCTCTATGCGTGGTCAGAAAATCCGGGATTTGAAACTGGCTGCAAAAGACGCAGTTAACATCCTGCTACCGGACAGTCAGAAAAAAACCACACGCATTGCGCTGGTTCCTTATGCAAGTTCGGTAAATGCAGGTAAATATGCAGATGACGTAACCGTAGGTAATACACTGCAAAACGTTGCCTCAAACAATGTCACAGACCCGAGCATGAACACAAATAACAACCGCTATAATTGTGTAACCGGAAGAGGCGGACGTGATGCAAACACGGACGAGTATGTAACCAGCACACCACTGGGTTCAGATATCCGTACAGCTGATAACTCCAACTCGTTTTTCAGATGCCCGCGTCAGGCTGAAATCCAGCCCCTTACCAATAATGCAAGCGAGCTTCGTAGCCAGATCGACCGTTATCGTGCAAGCGGCTACACAGCTGGACATTTGGGCATCGCATGGAGCTATTACCTTCTGTCTGAAAAATGGGCTCCTTTGTTTAACAATGCTAAAAACAAGCCAGCAGCGTATTCTAAAAATGTACAGAAAATTGCTATTCTGATGACCGATGGTGAGTTCAACACCGCATATGAAGGCGTTACCAATAACCCGTTTGGCGCGCAGAATGCTAAATCAGAAGCACGGGCTCGCGGTCTATGTTCGAACATGAAAGCGCTTAAAGATGGCAATCCGGGTATCATCATTTATTCGGTAGCGTTTCAGGCGCCTTCAAGTGCAGAACATCTACTGAAAAATTGTGCCAATACCGATACCGCAGATACAACTTACTATTATGCGGCAGATAATGGTCAGGAATTACGTCAGGCGTTTCAGTCAATCGCAGCCAGCATCAGCAAACTGCGGATCAGCCAGTAAAACCTGATCTCTTCTGACCCTATTAAAGGCGGCATCTATGCCGCCTTTTTCATGTCTTGCGTCCAAAAGCCATGCAAGATTCGCATGGCTGTTATGACGAATCACATATGGCTAAACCTTGGTAAGCTTATTATATCACTCTCAGCAGCGCACAGTCGCTGATATATGTCGTATCAAATACTCCTCCTCCCATTTGATACGACAGTTGACAGTCCCTCCACTAGTCAACTTTCAGATGTGCCCGTCAGACCCTCCCCTGACGGGCATAATCTTTTTTAGAGCGTATCTGGCTTGGATTGAATCGTTTGAACTTGGTCCTTTACACCCTGCCTGCGTTGCGTCCCGCTTGCGGCATTTATAGCGCGGCGCAGAACGCGCCTAGTCAGGAGCACAAACGCCACGGCGTTCAAACGATTCAATCCAAGCCAGACACGCTCTAGGCCCCAAAAAAATCAACTTTGACCACCGCAAAGAAAAAGGGCCACCTTATTCAAAAGGCAGCCCTCCGCGATTTTAATTCCAGTAAATCCTTAAAGTGTGGCACTCACCTTGATTGAAGGTTGCTCCAACGCAAAGTACTTGCCTCCGGATACTCCCAGAAATCTTAAACCACTTGACATTAGATCACCTCCTTTCGATTCGTTAAACACACTTAGAAGCTAGACCAATATTGGTCTCGGTCAACAGGGCTTTGCATAAAATTCCAAACCCTGTTGATGAGAACGCTTACTTTTTGTTCTGACGGTTCGCGATAAGGTCATCAACAACGCTTGGATCAGCAAGCGTTGAAGTATCACCAAGATTAGAGAAATCATCTTCCGCAATCTTACGCAAAATCCGGCGCATAATCTTGCCTGATCGTGTTTTTGGAAGACCCGGCGCCCATTGAATTGCATCGGGCGATGCAACAGGACCGATTTCCTTACGCACATGATTACGCAATTCCACCCGCAATTCATCACTGTCTTCAACACCCGCCATCAAGGTCACATAGCAATAAATGCCCTGTCCCTTGATATCGTGAGGGAATCCAACAACCGCAGATTCAGAAACCGCCTCATGCGAAACGAGTGCAGATTCAACCTCTGCCGTTCCCATTCGGTGACCGGAAACATTGATCACATCATCAACACGGCCCGTAATCCAGTAATATCCATCTTCATCACGGCGACACCCGTCACCGGTAAAATACTTGCCTTTATAGGTAGAGAAGTAAGTCTGCACGAACCGTTCATGGTCACCATAAACCGTCCGCATCTGGCCGGGCCAGGAATCGACGATGCACAAATTCCCGTCGGTTGCACCTTCAAGCTCATTGCCCTCATTATCAACCAATTGTGGTTGAACCCCAAAGAATGGCAGTGTGGCAGAACCGGGTTTAAGCTTGGTCGCACCCGGCAATGGCGTAATCATATGACCACCCGTTTCCGTCTGCCACCACGTGTCAACAATCGGGCAGCGCTGTTCGCCCACCACATTGTAATACCATTCCCAAGCTTCCGGATTAATTGGCTCACCCACAGTACCCAGAATTCTCAGCGATTTCCGCGACGTTGATTTCACCGGATCATCGCCACCCTGCATTAGGGCACGAATAGCAGTTGGTGCTGTATAGAACTGATTGACCTTATGCTTGTCGCACACTTCCCAGAAACGCGCATTGCTTGGGTAGTTCGGTACACCTTCAAACATCAGTGTAACTGCACCATTAGCAAGCGGACCATACACAATATAAGAATGGCCCGTTACCCAACCCACATCAGCCGTACACCAGTAAATATCACCTTCTTTATAATCGAATGTATATTGGTGGGTCATGGACGCCCAAACCAGATATCCGCCTGTCGTGTGCAACACGCCTTTTGGCTTTCCGGTGGAACCAGACGTATAAAGGATAAACAGCGGGTCTTCTGCATTCATTTCTTCTGGCGGACAATCTGCAGATACGGCTTCACATGCCTCGTGATACCAGACATCACGACCATCAACCCAGTTAATGTCATTGCCTGTACGTTTAACCACCAACACTTTACGAACGGTTTGACCTGCCTTTGCTGCAATATCGCAGGCAGCATCTGTGTTGGCTTTCAACGGTATAGGCTTGCCACCGCGCACGCCCTCATCAGCCGTAATCACATAATCTGACTGGCAATCTTCAATCCGACCAGCCAATGCGTCCGGCGAAAAACCACCAAACACAATCGAATGTACCGCGCCAATGCGTGCGCACGCTAACATTGCGTAAGCAGCTTCCGGCACCATCGGCATGTAAAGGGTGACGCGATCGCCTTTTTTTACACCGTCTGCTTTCATCGCATTGGAGAGGCGACACACATGCTCATGCAATTGATTGTAAGTAATGTGCATATCATCGGTTGGCTCGTCGCCTTCCCAGATGATTGCAGTTTGGTCACCACGGGTTGCCAGATGACGGTCAATACAATTCGCTGCCACGTTTAGCGTTCCATCTTCATACCATTTGATAGAAACGTTGGAGTGGTCGAAGCTCGTATTTTTTACCTTCGTAAAAGGCTTGATCCAATCAACCCGCTTGCCTTCTTGTGCCCAAAATGTATCTGGATCAGAAACAGAAGCCTCATACATCGCATTGTATTTCGCTTCATCAATATGCGCGTCTTTCGTCGCATCTTTCAAAATATCGTAGGTCTTCACGCCCTCGGACATCATAAAACTCCTCCTGTTCCAATACATAAAAATTCTGGCACGCCGCCATTTCTGGAACGGGTTAGACCAGACCACATCATAAAGGTCTATTCAACCATTGTGGCATGTCAAAATAAGCTAGGCTCAGAACATGATCTAATCACCCGCCCTTCAAAGCCGTCGTATGGTTAATTTGAGATACTTAAAATTTTAACGAAATTCCGCGATTATGCGCATATTCCATTTTGTTGTGCGTAGGAATGTATCATGTTTGTCTGGAAGAAAAGCGTCATAGCAGCGCTTGTTGTTCCCCTGTTTTTAACCGCATGTGCCAGTGGCTCACAGAGCTTCTTGGGTGTATTCCGCGTTCCGCAAATCAGCTGGGGCGATACGGCTTGGTGTGTGCCACTTGAACTGAAAATCGCGCTCAATAAAATTTCCCGCAAATTCGGCCCCATCAAAGTCTTCTCAACCCATAGATGGCCACTGGAAAACGCACGCAAAGGCGGCAAGAAAAAATCCTACCACCTCACATGCCGTGCAGTAGATTTTGCTGTGCCAGGTGATCCAGCAAAAGTGAAGGCCTATATCCGCTCCCTATGGCAGGTGGGTGGTTACAGCTATTATTCAAAAGGCTTTTATCACATCGACAACGGCCCAAGGCGAACGTGGTAGATTTTCAACAGGCTAGGGTCAGGAGCACAAACGCCACGGCGTTCAAACGGTTCAATCCAAGCCAGATACGC
>CAZEPF010000058.1:0-15413 GCA_964514045.1 uncultured Rhizobiaceae bacterium
ATCGATGCAATCCAAGACAGACACGCTCTAAATGACTTACGCGGCATGTCTGGATACATGATTCAAACCCTGAGCATTAAAAATCTCTTTTTGCGAATAATTCGCAATTGCATTGACTTTGTTGCGAATGAGTATCAATACTATTCTAAGGATAAAAATGGAGATTACACATTATGGGTAGAGTTCGATTGCGCGTATTGGCAACATCAATAATCGCAGGAATGTTATGGTCACTTCCGGCAACTGCCTCTGAAAAACTAAAAGTGGTCACAACCTTCACCGTGTTGGCAGATATGGCATCCAACGTTGCTGGCGATGCTGCCGAGATTGTTTCTATTACAAAACCCGGCGCAGAAATTCACGGCTACGAACCCACACCCAAAGACATCGTTCGTGCAAGTGATGCTGATTTGGTATTGTGGAATGGCATGAACCTAGAACTATGGTTTGAGCAATTTCTATCAAATCTTGATGGTGTCCCAGCGGCCACTCTAACCGATGGCATAACGCCGATTAGCATTAAGTCGGGCTCTTACACGGGCAAACCCAATCCGCACGCATGGATGGGATTGGATAATGCGATCATCTATATCGACAATATCCAAAAGGCATTGTCAGGTGCAGATGCAGAAAACGCAGCCACCTATCAGGCAAACGCAGAGGCGTATAAGCAAAAATTACGCGAAACAATTGAACCCCTTCGCAAAACCGTTTCTGCAATTCCAGAATCAGAACGCTGGCTCACCACCTGTGAAGGCGCGTTTAGCTATCTTGCAAAAGATTTTGACATGAAAGAACTCTACCTATGGCCAATGAACGCAGACCAGGTTGGAACCCCTCAACAGGTTCGCGCAGTAATTGATGGTGTGCGGGAAAACAATATCCCTGCCGTATTCTGCGAAAGCACCGTCAATACCGCACCAGCAGAACAAGTAGCCCGTGAGACAGGTATCCGATATGGCGGCGTATTATATGTTGACTCTCTCAGCGGACCAGACGGCCCTGTTCCAACCTATCTGGATCTACTGCGCGTTACTTCGGAAACTGTCGCTAAAGGGCTAACCGCAACGAACTAAGAACTTAAATAATTTAACGCTTTTAGGGCTGGGGAATTTTCTCCGGCCCTGTGCCGTTTTCAAGCAACACTATTGGACACATAATTTGAACGAAGACACATCTCTATCAAACGGCACTGGCATTTACGCAAGAGACATAACCGTAACCTACCGCAATGGACACACAGCCCTGTGGGATGCAAGTTTTGATATCCCGCAAGGAACGGTAACAGCCCTTGTGGGCGTTAATGGTGCGGGAAAATCCACACTGTTCAAAGCAATTATGGGATTTGTACCAGCCGCAAGTGGTGAAATTTCCGTCCTTGGCAAAACCGTTAAACAGGCCCTCAGCGAAAATCTAATCGCCTATGTTCCCCAATCAGAAGAAGTCGACTGGACGTTTCCGGTTCTTGTAGAAGACGTAGTGATGATGGGCCGCTACGGCCATATGGGATTTCTTCGCAGACCCAAAGCACAAGATCACACAATCGTTGATGAAGCGCTGAACCGTGTAAACATGACCGAGTTTCGCAAACGCCAGATAGGAGAGCTTTCTGGCGGTCAGCGCAAACGCGTATTTCTTGCACGCGCACTTGCACAAAACAGTCGCGTCATTTTACTGGACGAACCCTTTACCGGCGTAGACGTACAAACAGAAGAACAGATTGTTGCGCTGCTTGGCGAACTTCGTAAAGAAGGTCGGGTCATGTTGGTTTCAACGCACAACCTTGGTTCTGTTCCACAATTCTGCGATCGAACAATTCTGGTTAAAGGGACGGTCCTTGCCCACGGCAAAACCGAAACGACGTTCACACGCAAGAATCTGGAACTGGCCTTCGGTGGCGTTTTACGGCGCTTTACATTGGGCGGTGCTGAACTTCACGACGATGATGATATTCGCGAAGTCACCATTCTAACCGATGATGAACGCCCATTTGTTCAATATCTCGAACGTGAAGAAAACGAGCCCGAGCAATGATCGATATCCTGCTTGAGCCATTTACCTACACATATATGTTCAATGCGATTTGGGTGTCTGCGTTGGTCGGTGGCGTGTGCGCCTTCATATCATCATACTTGATGCTGAAAGGCTGGTCCTTGATCGGAGATGCACTGTCACACTCTGTCGTGCCGGGCGTTGCAGGCGCGTATATTTTAGGCCTGCCATTTGCACTTGGCGCGTTTATCACAGGCGGCCTGGCCGCTGCCAGCATGTTATTTTTATCAGAGCGATCCGGCCTGAAAGTAGACGTGATCATTGGTTTGATCTTCACTTCATTCTTTGGCCTTGGACTGTTTATGATTTCTGTCAGTCCGGTTTCAGTTGATGTTAAAGCAATCACGATGGGCAATATTTTGGCGATCACGCCCGAAGACACACTGCAACTTATCATCATTGGCACGGTCTCGCTTGTTATCTTAGTCGCCAAATGGAAAGATTTGATGGTCACCTTTTTTGATGAAACTCACGCCAGATCAATCGGGTTAAACACCACAGCATTAAAAATTATTTTCTTCGCGCTTCTGTCAGCTTGCGTCGTGGCAGCGATGCAAACTGTTGGCGCATTTCTGGTGATCGCAATGGTCGTTACACCCGGCGCGACAGCATATCTTTTATGTGATCGGTTCGGGCGTCTCATTGCAACTTCTGTGCTGATCGGTTCGCTCACCAGTTTTGTTGGCGCTTATGCAAGCTATTTCTTAAATGGGGCAACAGGTGGCATCATTGTCTGCTTACAGACTTTGATATTCCTCTTGGTTTTTTTACTAGCACCCAAGCATGGATTACTGGCTTCAAAGCGCAAAGCCCGCGCAGCACTGCTCAACAACTCCAGTGTTACCGGAGCAACAAGCTAATGGCCGAAATCCTGCTCCAACCATTTCAATTTGCATTCATGCAAAACGCATTTCTGATATGTGCGATTATCGCTGTGCCAACTGCATTGCTATCATGTTTTCTAGTGATGAAAGGTTGGGCACTGATGGGCGACGCGGTTAGCCATGCTGTATTACCGGGCATTGTGCTCGCTTATGTGTTCAGTTTTCCCTTGTTACTTGGCGCGTTCATTGCTGGCATGTTTTGCGCAGTAGCGACCGGATATCTGTCTTATAATAGTCGCGTCAAACAGGACACGGTGATGGGCGTTGTCTTCTCCGGCATGTTTGGATTGGGCATCGTACTTTATGTGTCGATTGAAACCAACGCACATCTTGATCATATCCTGTTCGGCAACATGTTGGGCATTGGTCAAGAAGACCTTACAACAGCAGGAATAATTTCAGTAATTGTCTCCGGCATTCTAATCCTGAAATGGAAAGACTTGCTCCTTCATAGTTTTGACCCCGCTCAGGCAAAAACCAGTGGCCTACCCATCAATCTTCTACACTATGGGCTACTCGCTGCTCTCTCACTGACTATTGTCGCCACGCTTTCTGCAGTCGGACTTATTCTGGCAATTGGATTGTTGATTGCACCGGGAGCAATTGCGTTTTTGATGACGCGTAAATTCTCAACCATGTTGGGAGTTGCTGTCGCGATAAATCTTGCTTCAACAATGACAGGAACCTATCTCAGTTTTCATCTTGATAGCGCGCCTGCCCCTACCATTATTCTGGTTCAAACCCCTTTGTTTTTTGCAGCGTTTATCTACCGCACTATTCAAACAAAGCGACTATCATCGCAATCACTTGGTGCATGAGAATGCTTCAAACTCTTTGACCACACGGTCATAAATGTTGCGCTTGAATGGAACAATGAGATCAGGTAGTTCCGACAGGTTTTTCCATTTCCACCGATCAAATTCTGGATGAGAACCATCCGGTGGCGCTTCTATATTGATCTCGCTTTCAGAACCCTCAAAACGAAATGCAAACCACCGCTGGGTTTGCCCACGATATTTACCCTTTAGCCCAACCCCAATCAGATCATCAGGCAAATCGTAATTCAACCAATCGGAAGCCTCAGCCAAAAGGCTAACCGTCTTCATTCCTGTTTCTTCATAGAGTTCACGAAGTGCTGCCGGCAACGGGTCTTCACCCTTGTCTATGCCGCCTTGAGGCATTTGCCAACGATACTCAGACGGTGTTTTAGAATTCTGAATACGCCTTCCAGCCCAGACTTTTCCATTTGAATTAAAAACTGCAATCCCGACACAAGAGCGATACGGCAAATCTTCGCGATTGATCTTGGCCATTAGCGGTTGGGGTCTTTTACAATCGCAGACACTGGTGTGATCTCAATACCACTGCGCTTTGCGCGATTGGCAAATTCTGCGACCATTGCAATCGTATCGGGAAACGCATTGCCCGTGCCAATCGCAAGCCCGGTCCGCTTTGCCTGTTCCGCAAGCTGATTCAGCTTATTGGCAATGGCTGATCGCGACCGCACATTATCAATCAGCAGATCACCCTTGGCATAGGGAACGAGTTCTTTAACCGCAACACCGGGTCCCATCGAATTCTTTACAGATCCATCTTCAAAAAACAGAAGGCCGCGCTTTGAAACCTCAGCAAAAATAGGTGAAAGGCTTGCTGGCTGCTGAAGCATTTTTTGGCCCAGATAATTTGTGACGCCAACATAATTAGTAATGCGGCTCATCGTCCAATGCAGGTTAGCCAAATTCTCTTCAAGATCAGCAGATGCTTTCAACGTATGAGGGCCAGGATTGCTCTGCGGAAAATCGATCGGCTCCATCGGCACTTGAAGTAAGAGTTCATGTCCTGCTCTGCGTGCAGTTTGCATCCACCGAGGCAGAGAATTGCCGTAAGGCGCAAATGCGAGCGTTACGTTTGGCGGCAGCTTCTGGATTGCCTCTTGCGTGCTGGTCTGGCTAATACCCATTCCACCAATGACGATCACAACACGGGCAACACCAAAATTGCCTTCCGTATCAGGTTCGCGCGAATACATATCCATCGGCCGAACGCCGTCTGAAGAGATTTTCGGAATGACACCAGATGCACCACGCTCAACCAGTTGCGGGTCAGGCAAATGAACCATCGCCAATTCTTGACGCTTGATTGAGGGCGCTTTTGGCAATTGCTTGATAAGCGGTTTAGGCACAACTCTTTCAAGTGTTCCTTGCGGTGACACTTCTTGAAATTGCCCGCCATCAGGGTCCAGCGTATGATTTCTGCTTGGAACTGTTGCCGTTGTTTCATTGGATAAAATATCTTCGGGCTGGTCAGACTCAGATTGAACCGAAGCCACTTTTTCTAGTGGCTTTTTTGCAGTGAGAAAATCAAATCCGCCATAAAAATGAACCACTGGCAAAGCGCATAAAATCACCAGCCCAAGCGATGAAAATAGGGCCGCAGAACTGCTCCCTTTTTGCTGTCCATCAACCGGACGCAAAGGTTTATTGAGTTCACTATCGTGTTTCACAGACGCCAAATCCCGAATCAATTAAGGGGAAGCATAGCCTCCCCTATTGAAATTCCAAGCTTTGTTGAAAAATATCAGTTTTGTGTGGGTACAGCTTCGTTAGGATCAGGTGGGAAAGAAGCATGTTGCTTCACACCATTTAGCAGATCCTTTGCATAGATTAGCTGCACATCATCCTTTGGGTCCGGTGGCACATAAGCGATAGAGCCGGAGCCACCTTCATCTTCTTCATTACCAACGATATGCCCTCGCAGATTGGATTCACCTCTTGCTTCAACACGTCCTTGAAGTTCTTCCGGCAGCGGTTGGTCCACCTTGATATCAGGGTCGATGCCCTTGCCCTGAATAGAGCGGTCAGATGGCGTATAGTAAAGCGCAGTCGTTAGACGTAGCGCACCACTTGAACCGAGCGGAATAATCGTCTGAACAGAACCCTTACCAAATGAGCGCGTACCCACAATTGTAGCCCGCTTGTGGTCTTGCAGGGCACCCGCAACAATCTCGGAAGCCGACGCTGAACCACCATTGATCAAAACAATCACTGGCTTGCCGCCTGTTAAATCACCAGGGCGCGCAGAATGGCGACGGGTTTCATCAGGGTTACGTCCACGCGTCGAAACAATAAGGCCGCGATCAAGGAATGAATCTGAAACGCTAACCGCCTGATCAAGCAAACCACCCGGGTTAAGACGCAGATCAACAACAAAACCTTTTAGCTTGTCATCACCCACTTCTTTACGGATTTTGTTGATCGCTTTTTCTAGCCCATCGAATGTCTGTTCGTTAAAGGCGTTGATATCCAGTACACCGATATCACCATCTTCAATTCTATGGCGCACAGAACGTACTCTGATGACATCGCGAATGATCGTGATGTCTATCGGCTTATCTGCACCTTCACGAATGACAGTTAAAACGATTGGCGTGTTAATCTCACCGCGCATCTTTTCAACGGCTTGTTGAAGGCTAAGCCCACGAACATTTTCGCCATCAATCTGAGCGATTAGATCACCCGCCAAAACACCAGCCTTAGCCGCCGGTGTCTCATCGATAGGTGACACGACCTTCACCATCTCGTTTTCCATGGTGACTTCGATACCTAAACCACCAAATTCACCGCGCGTCTGAACACGCATATCGGAGAAATCTTTTGGGTTGAGATATCCAGAATGCGGGTCAAGAGAGGTTAGCATCCCGTTGATCGCATTTTCAATCAGCTCATCTTCTGCAGGTTCCGTAACGTATGAGCCACGAACACGCTCGAAAATATCTCCGAAAATACTCAATTGCTTGTATGTGCTAATTCCTGCCGCTTGCGCAGTAACAGACTGGTTAAAGCCCGTATTAACAGCCACTACCATCCCTGCGCCTATAACAGCACCTAACATTACCAGTCCAAATTTACGAACCATCTACCACTCTCTGTATCGTGTTGTCCGACCACCATGGTGTCGGATCGATTGGCGTTCCATCCTTGCGGAATTCTACATACAATATTGGCTTTGTTGTGGAGACATCAACAACCCCAGCGCTTGCGTATTGCTTTGCCCCCATTTGACCGATGGGCTCTCCAACTATCACAAACTGACCCGGGCTTACATTAACTTCCTCCAACCCTGCCAGAACCACATGATAGTCGCTACCTGCATTGATAATCAAGAGTTTGCCGTAAGTTCTGAAGGGCCCGGCATATAATACCCATCCATCCGTAGGCGAAATGACCCGCTCGTTCTGTCCCGCTTGCAAAGAAAGCCCCTCAACGACCTCTCCAAATTCGTCCCTGTCACCAAAGGCAGAATAAATCTCACCACTAACCGGAAGGGGTAAAAGCGGCTTTGCATCTTCAAACCCGATTGCCGGTACTGTACGCGACAAATCAGAAAAAACCTCTTCGGTCTTATAGCGACTGGCGATCTGCTCGCGATTTTTTTCACGGGCTAAACGCTCTTCTTCGGCAACCCGCGCAGCTTCTGCTGCTTCACGCACACTTTTGATTTGAACTTCAAGATCAGCAATAAATCCACTCAATGACGTTGCTTTTGCTGCCAATTCTGTCGCTCTGGCCTGTTCTTCCGCAAGTCTTGTTTGCGCAGTGCCAGCGAGTTTACGCTTTTCTTCAAGTAATAATTTGAGGCGTTCCTCTTCATCTGCAAGGCTTGCAAGGTCAGTAGAAAGAGTATCACGTTGAGTCGTGATATCATTTGAAATGCGGGATAGTTCACGCAATTGCGTGATCAATATCTCTGTTTCAGAACGCACTTCGGGAACCACTGACCCTAATAAAATCGCAGACCTGACAGAAGAAAGCGCATCTTCCGGCGATACCAATAATGCAGGTGGCGGCTTTCGCCCCATGCGTTGAAGGGCCGCAAGAACCTCGGACAATAAAGCCTTTTTCGTATCAAGAAATGCACGAACTTCGCCCTGCTCCTCTCGCAATTGTGATAGTCGCTTGCCAGATTTCTTGACGCGCTTCTCTAAGGAACGGGATTTCTTGGACGTATCAATGAGGTTTCGGTTAAGCGCAACGCGATCTTTATCATATTGAGAAATTTCTTGTGCAAGTTCCAGCCTGCGCTGTTCGCTCATCACAATAGCAGCTCTTAACTCGCTCAACTCTTTGGCACTGCTCTCGCGCTTTACTTCCAATTGCTGTGCAACCGAGAAAAAAGGAACAAAGAAAACCAGTGTCACGATTAAACTCGCAAGCCAGAAATTTTGCTTTGAACTGATTCTCAATTCCATACCTGATCTTAGCTGATCATTGAGCGCGTTAGAAGCCACGCATATCCGGACTATTCACGATGATAAGGATGACCGGAAAGTATCGTAATGGCACGGTAGATTTGTTCTGCCAGCATTACCCGCACCATTTGATGAGGCCATGTCATAGAACCAAATCGGATTTTGCGATTTGCCCGTTTAAGCATTGCATCACCATGGCCATCCGGCCCGCCAATCGCAAATACAATTGACGGCGTACCACCATTGCGCTCATTCACCAGAAACTCAGAAAAATCCGTGCTGGTCATATCCTTACCGTGCTCGTCAAGAACAATTACACAAGCGGTTGGGTCAATCTTCTGCAAAAGAAGATCCGCCTCTGCGGATTTGCGCGCATCGACAGATGAACTCTTTGCTTCGGAAATTTCAAAAACTTCAGGCCCGATCAAATGCACAGGCTTTCCAGATTTGTTGATACGGTCTGAAAATCGCCCAAAAAGCTCTTGCTCAGGCCCTGCCTTGAGCTTTCCAACCGCTACAATCTGCAAGCGCATTAGAAGATCAGTTTACTTCTTCGGAGGGTGGCATCTGCCACATTTTCTCTAAGGCATAAAACTCGCGAACTTCCGGACGGAAAAGATGAACGATCACATCGCCCACATCCACAAGCACCCAGTCAGCGCTATCCAATCCTTCGACCTTAGCGGAGCCATGCCCCTCTTTTTTGAGCGTGCGCAAAAGGTGATCGGCAATCGCACCAACGTGACGGTTGGATCGACCAGAGGCGACAACCATATAGTCAGCGATTGCTGTTTTTCCTGTGATATCGATAGTGACAAGTTCTTCGGCCTTAGAATCTTCAAGGCTGGTGGTCACCGTGTCCAAAACATCCTTAACTGCCTGAATCGCTGCCTCGGATATTTTATTCGATGCATTATCTGCACCTGATGATTGCATTGCTATGGTCAGTTTCCCTCTCGATTAGCATTGCGTTATCCCGTTTTCGGGAACGCATAAATGATACGACTGATTCTGCGATGGTTTCAAGACCTATTCAACAAGGCCCCAAAAGCCACAGAAATCATGAATGTTATGACATCGCCTGATTTCGAAGCATGGTCGATGAAAGTGAGTTTCTTGGCCCGTGAATAAATGTCCAAGCAGGCGCTTTCATGATCGGTAGCATAGGTGCATCATCTTCATCCACCCGAAATTTTGAAAGCGCCAGTGCAGCACGCGCCGAACGATGCGACAAAGTTGAACCCGGACGGTCAATCACCGCGAACGGCAAAGTAAAAGCAATCCGTTTCCAGTCCTGCCAGTGATGGAAATCCGCCAGATTATCCGCCCCCATCAACCAGACAAATTGCATTCGTGGCCGCAAGCGTTTTACCAGTGCAACCGTATCTGCAGTATAGCGGATGCGATGTTTGGCCTCAAAAGCAGTCACCTTAATGCGCGGGTTGGAGATCATCTCCTCGGACAACTTAATCCGGTCAATGAGTGGCGGAAGGCCCGATGTATCTTTCAATGGGTTTCCAGGCGTGACCATCCACCAAATCTGATCAAGTCCAAGTCGCTTCAACGCCAAGTCACAGACATTGAGATGGCCTTCATGCGGTGGATTAAACGACCCGCCAAACAAGCCAATCCGCGCGCCATCACCTGCCGCAGGCATATTCAGATAAGGACGTAATTGCGGTGATGCCATCAGGGTCTGATCTGCCCGCTACCACGCACCAGATATTTAAAGCTCGTCAATTGCTCAACCCCAACCGGACCACGCGCGTGCATTTTGCCAGTCGCTATTCCAATTTCCGCACCCATGACAAATTCGCCACCATCGGCAAATTGCGTTGACGCATTGTGTAACAGGATTGCTGAATCAATCTCGGCAAAAAACCGATCTGCAACGGCTTTATCTTCTGCGATTACCGCTTCTGTGTGGCTGGAAGAGTATCTGCGAATATGCTCAATCGCGCCTTCGATACCGTCTACCAGTTTCACAGATAAAACCGCATCAAGATACTCGGTCGTCCAATCATCTTCGTTGGCCAAGTTGGCGTTAGGAAACAAGTCAACCACACCCCTATCACCCCTGATTTCACAGGCGGATTGTTCAAGCGATTTTAGCACAGGTTGGAGATATGTTTGCGCAACTGCACGGTCTAGCAGCAATGTTTCGGCAGACCCGCACACTCCGGTTCTGCGCATCTTGGCGTTGACGATAATATCACACGCCATTTCAAGATCAGCGGACTTGTCCACGTAGACATGACACAGGCCCTCAAGATGGGCAAAAACCGGAACACGCGCTTCGCTTTGCACACGTTCAACCAGACTCCTACCACCGCGAGGTACAATCACATCCAGATTTCCGTCCAGACCACGCAGCATTTCACCAACGGCGGCGCGGTCTGTTGTCGGGATAATCTGTATTGCCTCAGCAGGAAGGCCAGCCTCTTTTAGTCCGGCAACCAGACAGGCATGAATAGCAAGCGATGAATGATACGAATCCGACCCGCCTCGAAGAATAACCGCATTGCCAGACTTCAAGCAAAGCGCACCCGCATCCGCAGTTACATTCGGGCGCGATTCAAAAATCACACCAATCACACCAAGCGGTGTCCGCACCCGTTCAATTTTAAGTCCGTTCGGACGCTCCCATTCCGCAATGGTTGAACCCACAGGATCATCAAGTTCAGCAATTGCGATTAAGCCATCAGCAATGGCCTGAACGCGTGCCTCATCCAGCTTCAACCGATCCAGAAAAGAGCCTGTCATGCCTGAAGCATTGGCAGCTTCCATGTCTTTTGCATTGGCTGTAAGAATTTCATCCGTATTCTGAATAATCTTCTGAGCCATCGTCAAAAGTGCAGAATTCTTTTGTTCAGAAGATGCCGTTGCAAGCGCAACCGATGCAGCTTTTGCCTGAGACCCAAGCTCGCGCATCAATTCCGCAACATTCTGATTTGAAACACTATCAAGCATGGCCCTATTCCAACTCTGACAATTTTGCTTTCAAGACAAGATTATCCCTATGTATCATCGCTCCGCGGGCAGTCATACCCAGAATGCTCTCAATTTCCGCGCTGCGGCAACCCAGTATTTTGTGCGCATCCCGTGCATCATAAGAAACAATGCCACAGCCCAGTTCGGCCCCATCCAATGAATGCACGGATACAACATCACCGCGATGGAAAGTGCCCGATAATTCCTTGATACCCGCAGGAAGAAGGCTTTTGCCTTGAGCAAGCGCTTTTGCAGCACCTTCATCAACCATCAAACAGCCAGAAAATTCCATCTGCCCTGCAATCCATTTCTTGCGCGCTTTAACCACGCTTTCCTGCGCATCAAACCAGGTAGCTGGAGCCCCGGAAAACAATCCAGATAAAGGGTTTAATTCTTTGCCTGACGTGATTGCCATCACAGTTCCAGCCTCGGTTGCAATCTTTGCCGCATCGAGTTTTGTAACCATGCCACCGGTTGAAAGTTCGGTGCCAGCGTCTCCTGCCATTGCTTCAATTTCAGGCGTAATGGATACAATTCGGTCAAACCGTTTTGCGTCCCTATCGACACCCGGCACACCTGAATAAAACCCATCTACATCTGACAGTAAAATCAAAAGGTCTGCGCTGATCATTGTAGAGACGCGCGCCGCCAAACGATCATTATCGCCATAGCGAATTTCTGATGTTGCAACCGTATCATTCTCGTTAATGATCGGCACAACGCCCATTCTCAAAAGCGTCGATAGTGTCTCGCGCGCATTGATATACCGACGGCGTTCTTCCGTGTCACCCAGTGTCAGTAAGATCTGCCCAGCTTCAATATCATGTTCCCCTAAGGCTTCAGAGTAGGCGCGGGATAAAAGAATTTGTCCGGTCGCAGCCGACGCCTGACTTTCCTCAAGCTTCAACACGCCTGCTGCTAGTCCCAACCGCCTGCGGCCAAGCGCAATCGCACCAGAAGACACCAGTAACACCTCGGCGCCGTCCGCACGAAGCTTTGCAATATCATCACAAAGTGCGGTCAGCCATTGGCTGCGCAAACCGGTTACTTGATCAACCAGTAAGGCAGAACCAATCTTAACAACAATGCGTTTGTATGAGTTTGAATTTACCACTGCAGCCAGTCCCCCGGCTCCTTTTCCTGCTTAGGCTTTTCATCCTGTTTCGAAGCTTCAACAGCAGAAATCATACGCCGCAGCGTATCTTCTACGCCTTCACGACTAACCGAAGAAAGTGCAACAGGCTCCTGTCCGCAAGCAGCTTTTAATTCGGCAAGTTTTTCCTTGCGCACATCTTCGTTCAAGGCATCAACTTGCGATAGGGCAACAATCTCAAGCTTGGTCTCTAACCCTGCGCCATAGGCATCCAACTCACCACGTACAATCCGGTAACTTTCGCCCACATCTTCTTCAATCGCAGATACAAGATGCAAGAGAACACGCGTACGCTCCACATGGCCCAAGAAACGATCACCAATGCCAACGCCTTCATGCGCGCCTTCAATCAAGCCCGGAATATCGGCAATAACAAATTCACGCCCGTCAATATTGGCAACCCCGAGATTGGGGTGAAGCGTGGTGAACGGATAGTCCGCAATTTTAGGTTTTGCAGCAGAAACACTTGCCAGAAAAGTAGACTTGCCCGCATTTGGCAATCCAACCAGCCCCGCATCCGCAATCAGTTTTAGTCTCAGCCAAAGCGAACGTTCCTGACCATCAAGACCCGGATTGGCACGCCTTGGTGCCTGATTGGTGGAAGACTTAAAATGCGCATTGCCAAACCCGCCATTGCCGCCTTTGGCAAGCATATAGCGCTCTCCCAATGTATTGAGATCGGCAATCAGCGTTTCATTATCTTCTTCGTAGACTTGAGTACCAACAGGCACTTTCAGCACCATGTCATCTCCACCAGCGCCATTGCGGTTACGGCCCATGCCGTGCATGCCTGTTTTGCCTTTGAAATGCTGCTGATAGCGATAATCGATTAGCGTGTTGAGACCCTCAACAGCTTCAATCCATACATCTCCGCCCTTACCGCCATCGCCGCCATCAGGACCGCCAAGCGCAATGTATTTTTCGCGCCGAAACGAGATCGATCCTGCGCCACCATCACCGGAACGTATGTAGACCCTAGCTTGATCGAGAAATTTCATATGCCTTAAACTCCCCGACCTGAAGCATTTCAGGCCGCGATTGCACCCATCCAGTTTTCACGGGTGATACGATAATGGTCAACGTCCATTTCTTTTGCAAAAAAGGACGAATAATTACTGTCACGCTTCCAATACTGGCCACCGCATTTTTCGACCACACGGCGCGACGCTGTATTGGTTGCCAGAACTGACATCAGTAGGTCGTCTTCGCTTCCTGCCTTGAAGAACAGATCAACCAGAGCACGTGCTGCCTGCGTCGCGTAACCATGGCCCCAATATTGCTCACCAAGCCAATATCCCATATGGGGCATGTCAAAGCGACGATTAACAAGGTGGAGACCACACATGCCCATCAATGCGCCGCTGTCACCATCAGTGATTGCAAAAACGCATTCACCTGCTTCAGGCTTGGAAATCTGATCGATAAACTGCTCAGCATGTTTGTCATAATAAGGATAAGGAAGCGATTCCAACATGCTTGATACTTTGCGATTATTCGCAAGGCTAACGATATCAGCCACATCATCGCGCGTAGGTGAACGCAAAACAAGGTCAGGGGTTGTCAGAATTTCGCCCGCAAAAACGAGACTCTGTTCTTCTAAAATCTGATCATTCGTCATTGTTATCTCCTAACGCGCCACATGTTGCAGTTCCTAATTTACCAACACGCCAGATAAGTGGCGTACTAAGTGAACTGCTGCGTAGTTACAATCAATACGTTTCAACCTTATTACACACTGGGTGCACAGAAACGTTTTACCAAATCAATTCCAAACAAAAAAAGAGGAGCTGGCTTTTCCCATCTCCCCTTCCCGAAATCATTTGGGTGGCTGGGTCGATGTTAACCAGCCACTACACTTGATTAGCTGGTTATTCTGCTGCCTCGGCGGGCACTACATTGACGTAGGTTCGGCCATTAGCTTTACGCTGAAAGTGAACCTTGCCACCTGTAAGCGCAAAAAGCGTATGGTCTTTACCCATACCAACATTATTGCCAGGATGCCACTTTGTGCCACGCTGACGAGCAATAATATTGCCTGGAATTACAGCTTCATTGCCAAATTTCTTGACGCCAAGGCGTTTAGATTCTGAATCGCGACCGTTCTTGGATGAGCCGCCTGCTTTTTTGTGAGCCATCTGGTATCTCCTTAAACTGCGTAATTACGCGATTTTCTCTTTAGCTTGTGCTTGCCAGTCTTTGATCTGGTCAGCACTGAATGGCATATATTCATCAACTTTGACAATTTCTTCTTCTGTCAAAGCAGCGATTTGGGCAAATGTCGTAATACCCTGTTCGTTAAGTTGACCTTCAGCAACCGGACCAATGCCCTTAATGTCAGTCAACTTGTCCGGATCACCACTTGGTGCCGTAAACAACGGACCGGAAGGTGCTTCAGACTTGGCTTCTTCCTTTGCAGGAGCAGCCTTTTTAGCAGGTGCTTCTTTCTTCGGAGCAGCGGCTTTTTCTTCTTTTACAGGTGCAGCCTTAGCAGGTGCAGCTTTCTTAGAAGCTTTTTTACCGTCGGTCAGAATTTCCGCAATACGAATAGTAGTCTCGTGTTGACGGTGTCCAATTGTACGACGCGAATTTTGACGACGACGTTTCTTGAACGCGATAACCTTGCGAGCGCGACCCTGTGTTACGATCTCTGCTGAAACCATAGCACCGTCCACCAAAGGTGCGCCCGTTGTGATGTTTCCACCTTCACCGACAACCAATACGTCAGATAGCTCTACAAAATCACCAGCTTCACCAGCAACTTTTTCAATTTTTAATACGTCTTCCGGGCAAACACGGTATTGCTTGCCACCGGTTTTAATGACTGCGAACATCTTTTTTCCTTCCAGTGTTCAGTACACACCTCAACGGGAATTGCTTTCCGCTGGGCTGTCTTTTTCAGTCGTTCCTGTGGGATACGAAAAAAAGAGCAGAAATATTTCTGCCCATCTGTGGGCGATATAGATGGATCAACCATCATATGTCAAGAGTTTGGAAGCTTTTCGCAAGCAAGCATTTTCCAAATATATCGCGTACTAGAGCGTATCTGGCTTGGATTGAACCGTTTGAACGCCGTGGCGTTTGTGCT
>CAZEPF010000059.1:0-15162 GCA_964514045.1 uncultured Rhizobiaceae bacterium
CCCGCCTACACACTTTCCAGGCGTGCGCCTTCGACCACTCGGCCACCTGTCCTAAACTGTGCTCTCAAGTTTCCCCGAGAGGGAGAAGAGAAGCTGCCTTCTCTACCCAATATCTTAGCTTTACAAGATAAATTTAAACATACCGATTAGGTGCATTCAATCCGGCGCAATATACTGATAAGCTGGTTATGTTCAAGCACTACCGTTGTAAAAGTGTCTTGCGATTTCTATTTAATAGGCAGCCACTATGGAGGTGCATGATGCTACGGCTCTTGGCAAAGCTTATCGGGATAATAATGTTGGTGATGGCAGTTGTAACTGCGGTCCTTGATTTAACCCGCACAATAGCAAATTCTGAACTCACAATAACCCCGCTGGGGCAAAACTGGGCGGAGTTTAACCGCGAAAGCCTGTTGCTGTTTCAGCCGGCTGTTGAGCGCTATGTGCATCCGTTTTTTTGGGATCCTATTATTCAAAATATCCTGCTGATGCCAAGTTGGTTGGTATTTTTTGTTCTCTCGGTCATATTTCTTTGGCTGGGCCGCACGCGTCGCCGTTCCTGGCAGGAGCGGTTCGGCAGTTAATTTCCGCATTCATTCAAAGATAGAAAGATAATCTTCCATGTTTCTTGCTCAGATGTTTGATCGAAAACTCAATAAACCCACAGCAGCTACCGCAATTCCGGGTCGCACCGGCGCAATCGAATCAGGAACCCATCACTTTGTTTCGGGCGTTGAGCTTCATGGCCCTTATCCGGAAGGGTTGGAAACAGTGATTTTTGGCATGGGCTGTTTCTGGGGTGTAGAGCGCATCTTCTGGCAATTGGAAGGTGTTCATGTCACCGCTGTGGGCTATGCGGGCGGCTTTACGCAAAACCCCACCTATAAGGAAGTATGTTCAGGCATGACCGCCCATAACGAGGTTGTGCTGGTGGTTTATGACCCTTCAAAGATTTCGTTTGAAACCCTGCTGAAAACGTTCTGGGAAGAGCACGATCCGACACAGGGTAACAAACAGGGCAATGATATCGGGACGCAATATCGTTCAGGCATTTACACCTATTCGGATGCACAAAAAGACGCTGCACTTCAATCGAAAGCAGTGTTTCAGGACGAGTTGAATAAGGCTGGCGTTAGTCGCACGATCACAACAGAAATTCTGGAAGCTTCCGAGTTTTACTTTGCCGAAGAATATCATCAGCAATATCTGGCAAAAAACCCAGACGGCTATTGCGGCATTGGTGGCACCGGCGTTTCCTGCCCGATCGGTACTGGCGTAACTGCCGGATAATATTCTATCGCGGGCGCGGTGTTGGCACCGGAATTTTCAGTGCGGTAATCGAACTGATAGCCGCACCTGCTTTTTCAATCGGCTTACCTTTTAAGACGCGCGCTGCAGAAAATGCAGGAAGCTTTATTTGAGGTGCAACAAAGGCCGTGTTAACCGGCTTGTGTGTTGCCGCCTGCAACGATGGTGCATCTGATGAAAGAACCACCCGACATGCTTGTGGTAAATCGCTTAAGACCAACTGGCGGCGTTTTCTAGGTTTTTTTCCGGGCTTTGGCTTTGGTTTTTTCTTGTTGGGATTAAGCTCTACATTGAACCACCAGTCAAGCGAGCCGTCATTACATCCGGTATTGGAGCCTGTTGAGTTCTGGCGCTTACAATTGGTAGAGCCTTTAGGACACCCCATACGAATATGGAAGTGATAATGATGCCCCCATGTGGGTCTGATCCGGTTGAGCCACTTACGGTCGCCTTTGACGGTGTCGCACAACTGTTTTTTTACACCGGGATGTACCAGAACACGCTCCACACCGGGTGAGGTGGCTGCGTGATATAAAACCATCGTATGCCCACGCGTCCAGCGTGATTGATCAACGTAAATACTGCCTCGCTTCAAAACGGAAACCGCAGAAGTATTTTCGCGCTCCTTATAGGTCATGCGGCGGTCCGGCATTGGATTAAACCAGATATCCGCATCAAGTCCCATTTGGTGAGAGCGGTGACCCGTCAACATAGGCCCGCCACGCGGCTGGGAAATATCTCCGACCAGCAATCCGTTCCAGCCGTCTTTCTTGGCCTTATAGGAAAGGCTTTCAAGTGCGCTGATAAGATCAGGATGGCCCCAACGCCGATTGCGCGACAGGCGCATCGCTTGCCAGTGTGGACCATCAACGGGGATTGCAACACCACCGGCAAGACAGCCCTTTGTGTAAAAACCGAGCGCTGCCGGCTTTGCCTGTGAGGGCAGGGGCTTTTTACCAAACAATTGTTTGGCGGGTGTTTGAGCCAAAGCTTCAAGCGGCATGATGACAGCAAGTGCTGCAATCATCACCCTCTGCATTAACCGCAAACTACCCATATCCACTACTCCCGAATCTTCTGGTCGAATTACATCACGCCTGTCAGAAAATTGGTAGACGTATTATCCGCGTAATATGCCGCCCGTAGTTTTCTCGACATTGGAGATGACCTTTGAGCCAATCGCTGCCAAATCTTCATCCGTCAGCGTTTTGTCTTTTGGCTGAAGTGTTACTTCAATCGCAATAGACTTTTTGTTTTCGCCTAGCGATGGACCTTCAAACAGATCAAACACGTTTACATTCGTGATAAGATTTTTATCGGCACCCGACGCTGCGCGTAACAGGCTTGCGCTTTCGCAGTCACTATCAACAATAAACGCAAAGTCACGTTTTACGGCTTGTAGGTCTGAAATCTCTAAAGGCGGTTTGGTTTTTGTTGGCTTTTTACGCGGTGCTGGAATGTTGTCCAGCATCACTTCAAACGCTGCCACCGGACCGGACACATCAAGCGTTTCCAAAGTCATTGGATGAATTTCACCAAAATGCCCAAGCACGAGTTTTGGACCAAGCTGGATAGTGCCGCACCGTCCGGGATGGAACCAGTCTGGCCCACCTGCAACAATCTGCACCTTAGATGCGTCCATGCCTGTTGCTTCCAGTACGGATAATGCATCAGCCTTTGCGTCATACACATCGACGGCTGATCCGGCATCGCGCCAGTTTCGGCCACTGCCGGAATATTTCGCAGTGCCCTTGCGAATACCACCAGCAACACGATGTTGCGTGTCCGGCGTATCACCAAGATAGGTGCTGGCCACTTCAAACAGCGCAACATCCTGCGTGCCACGATCATGGTTACGGCCAGCTGCTGCAATCAGCGCAGGCAATAGGGACGGGCGCATGTCTGACATTTCAGATGAAATCGGATTAGCAAGTTTACACTCGGCACTACCTCCGCCAAACGCTTTAGCATGCTCTTCTGGAATAAATGACCAAGTAACCGCTTCCAGCATTCCACGCGCCGCCAGTGAGCGTCTTGCATTGCGCGAACGAATTTGTCCGACGGTTAGAATTTTCTCACCAATCGCACCACGAGACGGAAGCGGCTGAGGCTCGATATTATTCACCCCATGGATGCGCATAATCTCTTCAACAATATCGGCCTTGCCAAATACATCAGGGCGCCATGTTGGAACGGACACATTAAACCGATCGCCTGATCCCTCAACACCAAACCCAAGACGGGTTAGGATATCGGCGCATTCTTTCGATTGAACTTCAATTCCGGTGAGGCGGGACACTTCCGCAACCGGAAAATCAATACTAAATTCTGGATTTGGAATCTCGCCCACAATCAAAGGTTCGCTTGCTTCGCCACCGCATAATTCAAGCACCCAATTTGTGCCTATGGCCAATCCATCTTCCATGAATTGTGGGTCAACGCCGCGCTCAAAACGATAGCGAGCATCGGTGTTGATGCCGAGGTCGCGCCCTGTACGCGCAATATTCATTGCGTCCCAAAGTGCTGACTCAACCAATACATTCACCGTATCGTCCTGACAGCCGGATTCTTCGCCACCCATAATACCGGCTAAAGATTCAACGCCATTTTCATCAGCGATAACGCACATTTTTTCAGTGACGGAATATTCTTTTCCATCAAGCGCCAGATAGCTTTCGCCCGCTTTGCCGCGGCGGACCACAAGATCACCTTTTACCTTGTCTGCATCGAAAACATGCAAGGGACGACCCAGATCATAGGTCACGTAATTTGTAATATCGACCAGTGCAGAAATAGGCCGCAGACCAATCGCAATCAGACGCTGTTGCATCCATTGTGGGGAAGGACCATTTTTCACACCTTTCACCAATTGAAGACCGAACGCTGGACACAGGTTCTCTTGCGAGACGTCAAAGTCCAGCTTCACGGCAACGCTGCATTTTCCATTGCCCTTTGGTGCGTTTATCGTGAGTGGTTTGACCTTACCCAAACCCGCAGCTGCTAGATCGCGTGCAATACCTGCAACGCCCAACGCGTCAGGACGGTTTGGTGTGATGCCAATCTCGATCACTGGATCATTCAGACCTGCATAGTCGGCAAAAGAACCACCAATCGTGGCGCTGTCCGGCAGGTCAATAATGCCGTCATGATCTTCGGACATTTCCAGTTCGCGTTCCGAACACATCATGCCGTGGCTTTCAACGCCACGGATTTTACAGATAGCAAGGGTCACATCAATGCCGGGTACATAAGCACCCGGTGCAGCAAATGCCCCGATCAAGCCTTCACGCGCATTGGGGGCGCCACATACAACCTGCACGGGGTCGCCTTCACCCGTATCCACCATCAAGACTTTCAGCTTGTCGGCATCAGGATGCTTTTCAGCCGATAACACTTTGGCAATTTTGAACGGTGCAAATTGTGACTTGTCGTCTACATCTTCAACTTCCAAACCGATCAAGTTCAGTGCTTCGACAATCTGGTCGAGCGTTGCATCTGTTTCTAGGTGATCTTTCAACCATGATAAGGTGAATTTCATAGGTTTTGTCCGTGTTTACTTAGGCGTGATCGAGACGGTCTTTTCATGCCTCGCCAGAGTGTCTGTCAGTTCCAGCCAGGGCAATTGCTCCAGGGCGTATGAGTGTGCATTGGGTGGGAAGAGCTCAGGCTCATCCATAAATGCTGTATTGAAATATGTACGGCTTGGTGCGCTCTCGTGTTCTTGCGCGATCGGTGTTCCGCATTCGCGACAAAACAACCGTGTGCACGTACCATTCGTCCAGCGCGCAAGCGTATCATCACGCTCCCAGTTAATAGTAGCCTTATTGATTCCTATCGCTGCGATCAAAGGTGCGCCCGCAGAGCGACGGCAATCATCACAGTGGCAATAGACGCTGACTTCCGGCTCGCTTGAAACCAGAACAACAACGCCCTCACATCTGCAATGTCCGCGATGATGGCTCATTTCTTTGCAACTCTCTTGCGAGGTGCAGGCTTTTTACGTTTGGCCGCATCACGAGATTTCTTGCGCTCTTTTAGCTCGTCAAAAATCACAAAGCCAATTTGCAGCCCGTCATCATCGTCAGGGCGTTCTTCCGGATTATCTGATTGGACTGGCGCTTTTGCAAAGGTCAGAGATAATTGTTCGACATGCTGGATAATAGAAACGGGTGCGGTCGTTTGCGGGTTGACCCCATCAACACGCATCAACTCACCTTCCATCGGCGTAATGCCCAAAACCTTAATTGGCCCTAACGCAGAAAAGGCAACGACTTCCAGCTTTTCTTTCTTGGGGTCAATTGACTGCTGGAACCCGAAGATTTGCTTTGCAATGGCTTGTGCGGCTTCTTCCGACCCATTGTCGCAAGCAGTTTTCTTCCACTCTGATTCTTTGGGTGGCTCCTGCATCATGGTCGAAAAATCACCCTTTAAGAGGGCAGCATCAGAATAACGGGTCATTGGCTCAAGCCTCCAAACAGGGTTGGCAGATCAAGCGGACGGAAACCGTAATGCTCCATCCAGCGAACATCTGCATCAAAGAATGCACGAAGGTCCGGCATCCCGTATTTAAGCATGGCAATCCGGTCAATTCCGATACCCCATGCAAAGCCTTGATATTCGTCGGGATCAAGTCCGCAGTTTTTCAAAACATTGGGATGCACCATTCCGCAGCCCAGAATTTCCATCCAGTCATCACCTTCACCAAAGCGCACCTCATTGCCCGAGCGATCACATTGAATGTCGACCTCCAGCGAGGGTTCCGTGAACGGGAAGAAAGACGGGCGAAAGCGCATTTGCACCTGATCCACCTCAAAGAAGGATTTGCAAAATTCTTCGAGCACCCATTTCAGATTGGCAACATTGGACGTTTTGTCGATCACAAGGCCTTCCAACTGATGGAACATCGGCGAGTGCGTTGCATCCGCATCACAGCGATAGGTCTTGCCCGGAATGACAATTCTGATCGGCGGCTCTTGTGTTTCCATCGTGCGGATTTGTACTGGTGAGGTATGCGTACGCAGAACCTTGCGTTCGCCATTTTCGTCTGGCTGCATGAAAAACGTATCATGCATTTCGCGCGCCGGATGGCCTTCGGGAAAGTTTAGTGCGGTGAAGTTATAATAGTCGGTTTCAATCTCCGGCCCCTCGGCAACGGAAAAACCCATATCTGCAAAAATCGCTGTGATCTCGTCCATTACCTGACTTATCGGATGAATGCGTCCGGCTTCTGCGGGCGATTGGCGAACGGGCAGGGTAACGTCCACTTTCTCAGTGGTAAGGCGCGCTTCCATCGCAGCGCGTTTGAGAGCAAGCTTCTTATCGGAAATCGCCGTGGTGATTGTTTCACGCAAACCATTGAGAAGCGGCCCCATTGTCTTGCGCTCTTCGGGGTCCATCTTACCAAGCGTTTTCATCTGCTCGGAGATGGAGCCTTTCTTACCCAGGCTTGCAACGCGTACTGCTTCTATCGCTGCTTCATCGCTTGCCGCTTCAATCTCGGCAAGAATGTTGGTTTCCAATTCTACAAGTTCGCTCATCTGTCTCTATCTGCCTGTTGAATAAAAAACCCGCGTCTAGCAGCTGCCAGCGCGGGTTCCCGAATTATGTGTCGTGCTATGGGATGCGCGCTGGCTTACTGGACAGCGGCTTCAAAAGCACCAGGTGTTGTGTCTTTTAGGTAAGTAAGTGCTTCCTTTGCCTGACCGACAAGATTTGCGAATGCTTCCGGCTCATGAATAGCCAAATCAGAAAGAACCTTACGATCAACTTCGATGCCTGATTTGTTCAAGCCGTCCATAAGACGTGCATAGGTAAGGCCGTGCTCACGGGCGCCAGCATTGATGCGCTGGATCCATAGGGAACGGAAATTACGCTTACGAACCTTGCGGTCGCGATACGCGTATTGTCCTGCCTTCTCAACAGCCTGTTTTGCAATACGAATCGTATTCTTACGACTGCCGTAATACCCTTTTGCCTTTTTAAGGACTTTCTTGTGTTTTGCGTGGGCGGTAACACCGCGTTTAACTCGTGCCATGATCTAATTCCTATAAAATGTGGTTCCGTTTGCGGTGTCGGTTGGACAAAGCCGCAAATCAAATGCGCTTATTTTGAATAAGGCATAAATTGTTTGACGATACGGGCGTCCGGATCTGAAAGAACCATTGTGCCGCGTGCATCGCGAATGAACTTGTTGGAACGTTTGATCATCCCGTGGCGCTTACCGGCCTGAGCTGATTTTACTTTACCGCTTGCGGTAACTTTGAAGCGTTTTTTGACGCTTGATTTGGTCTTCATCTTGGGCATTTGCGTGTCCTTTCGTTTATTTCTGAACAGGTATCCAGAAAATCAAAAGCCCCGCTGACCATAGCGGAGCCTCGCTTTAAGACCATCATGGCATGCCCTGCCAGACGATCAATGAGCGTGACATACGCCCAAATGATTCTTTTTGCAACGAAAAAAGCCGGACAAAGGCCCGACTTTACTCTTCACTATATCAAGCAATAGCGCTTATTTCGCAGGCGCAACCACCATCATCATCTGACGGCCTTCAAGCTTGGGTTCTGCCTCCACCTTGGCGATCTCAGCAATTTCCTCTTTAACGCGTTTCAGCAGTTCCATGCCAAGTTCCTGGTGGGCCATTTCACGGCCACGAAAACGAAGTGTCACTTTAACCTTGTCACCATCGCCTAAGAACTTTTCAACAGCACGCATTTTTACTTCATAATCGTGCGTGTCGATGTTGGGACGCATCTTGATTTCTTTAACGTCCTGCGTCTTTTGCTTTTTACGCGCTTCGGCAGCCTTCTTCTGAGATTGGTACTTATATTTACCAAAATCGAGAATTTTACAGATGGGCGGTCTATTGGTGGGTGAAATCTCTACGAGGTCGAGACCCTGCTCGGAAGCAATCTCCCTTGCGCGGTCTATACTCACAACGCCGTGGTTTTCCCCTTCGGCATCAATAAGCTGAACTTCTGGTACGGTAATCTCGTCGTTTGCGCGAGGTCCCTCTTTCTTTTGGGCTTGTGCCCTGTGTGGTCTGCGAATGGCTATAAGCTCCTATATTGTTTCTGACTAAAAGCCGAATGTCAGTGATTTATTCCACGATATTGTTTAAAAACCGTTCTGACACAAGCACCCGATAGCATAAAATGTTCAAAAAATCATGCGGTTTGTGTCATTGCGCTGGTTTGTTGCTTTTTACCGAGGAATCTCATGTCTGAATCAATATTTGAAAGTAAACCAGAAAAACCTGCAACCATTGAAGTTGGAAAGGGCGATGTAGCCCGTTCAATCGCGGTCAGACATCGTGAAGGCGCAACGCCTGGTCTCGTATGGCTGGGCGGATATCGCTCGGATATGATGGGCACAAAGGCAGAAGCACTGGATAATTGGGCCAATGATAAAGGCCATGCCAATTGCCGCCATGATTATTCAGGACATGGGGAATCAGGTGGAAAATTCATTGAAGGAACAATCTCGCGATGGCTGGAAGAAAGCCTTGTGGTGTTTGATACATTCTGCGCGGAAGGTTCGCATGTTCTGGTTGGGTCTTCCATGGGGGGATGGGTTGCACTTCGCATGGTGCAGGAATTGGCAAAACGCGGCGAAAGTCACCGCCTCAAGGCTCTTTTACTGTTGGCACCCGCGCCAGACTTTACCTACGAACTGATGAAGCCTGAACTCTCTGATGATCAACAGAACCAGCTTGAAACACTCGGGTTCATGGAAGAGCCATCAGACTATTCTGACGAACCCAACATTTTCACAAAAGCCTTGTTTGATGACGGGGACAAAAACCGTCTGATGACAGGACCCATCGAAACAGGATGTCCGGTTCACATATTACAAGGGATGCAGGATCCGGATGTGCCCTATACCCACGCAATGAAGTTGGTTGAATTTCTACCCAACGAGCAGGTCTCCATGACCCTGATTAAGGATGGTGATCATAGATTATCGCGTGAAGAAGACATCGCCTTACTCTTGCGCAGCGTCGAGGCTATAGTCGCTTGATTAAATCTGGCGTTCACGGCCCACTGGGACAAAGCGGGAATTCACCACCCCCTGAATTGATCTACCGTCCGCCTGAGAATAACGGCCTTACGATCCTTCATGCAGATGAGGATATTCTGGTTTTATCCAAGCCTGCCGGATTGTTAAGTGTGCCAGGCAATAAACCTGATTTGCAGGATTGTCTGGAAACGCGCGCGCAACATGAATTTCCAACAGCCCGCACGGTTCACAGGCTTGATCGCCCAACGTCGGGCATTTGTGTAATGGCGCTAAACCATGAGGCGCATAAGCGAATCGGAATGCAGTTTGAAAAACGCGAAACCTCGAAAACTTATAAAGCGGTCGTCTTTGGTACCGTTCGCGATGACGAAGGCATGATAGAAATGCCGATGCGCACGGATTGGTATAACCGTCCCAAGCAGATGGTGGACCCATGCCTTGGTCGTGATGCAGTGACACGATGGCAGGTTGAGGAAAGGCGCGATGATGCAACGCGTGTCGCACTTTCCCCGATAACAGGCCGCTCGCATCAATTGCGTGTACACATGCAATGGCTAGGCCATCCAATCATCGGGGATGAGTTTTACGCAGCCCCAACATTAAGCGCGCCGCAATCACCGCGTCTATTACTTCATGCAGAAAGTATCGAGTTCACTCACCCTGCCAGTAATCAGGCTGTGAAGTTCACGGACCCTTGTCCTTTTTAATCGCGCTCACCTTTCGTACGCACTTGTCGAGTGCTTTGGCCTAGGCCATATCCAAGTAATGGATTCCCCGATCAACATCGTCTGGCTCAAACGCGATTTACGCATAGAAGACCATCTTGCCCTGTTTGCAGCGCGCAAGCGTGGACGGATAATCGCACTCTACGGGTTTGAACCGGATTATTGGGCGTGTCCCGATGCATCAGGGCGGCAATGGAACTTCATTCGTGAAAGCTTGCATGAGGTCTCTACATCACTGGCAAAACTGGGCATTCCGCTTTTACTGTTTAACGGGACTATAGAAACAGCATTTGAAACACTGATTGCCGAGGTAAACCCTAACAGCATTCATGCCCATCAAGAGACAGGAAACCTGTGGACCTTTGAGCGTGATAAGCGTGTTTTATCCATAGCAGCCAAACATAACATTCCGTTCATCGAGCATATGCAGCATGGCGTTTTCCGTTGTCTGGATACGCGAAACGGTTGGGCTGCGCGGTGGGATGCGATGATGCTGGAGCCCGGCCCGCCCTTGCCAGCGCGTCAGGAATGGCCAACAAAAAACCTAGAAGCATTGCGCAGCCATGGGTTTTTCACAAATGCTGAAGATTTACCCAAAATTCCGGATAATTGTCCGGATCGTCAATCCGGCGGTCGCGAGCGTGGTCTTGCTCTATTAGCAAGTTTTCTGGGCGGCCGTGGCGAGAATTATCGTAAAGCCATGTCATCACCCTTAGAAGGTGCGGATGCCTGTTCGCGGATATCATCGCATTTGGCCTATGGAACCTTATCCATGCGTGAAACATTTCAGGCAGCAGTGTCAGCACTTCGGGCCTTGGATAAAGAAAATCCCGCCCATAAGAAAATGCGCCAGTCGCTTGTATCATTTATCGGTCGGCTGCATTGGCATTGTCACTTCATTCAGAAGCTGGAAACAACTCCGGCTATTGAATGGCGCGAACTACATCCGGCCTATCGGGGTATGAGAACCGAACTGAACGAAGAATTATTGGAGCGCTGGGTGACGGGTAATCTGGGTTGGCCTTTTATGGACGCGTGTATGCGATCGTTACGGGCAACGGGCTGGCTCAACTTTCGAATGAGAGCGATGGTAACTTCGGTTGCAAGCTATCATCTTTGGCAGCCATGGCAGAAAAGTGGGAACCTGCTTGCTGCCCTTTTCACCGACTACGAGCCGGGCATCCACTGGCCACAAATTCAGATGCAATCCGGTACAACCGGCATCAATACAATCCGAATGTATAATCCGATCAAGCAAGGGTATGACCAAGACCGTGATGGTGTTTTCATTCGCAAATGGGTGCCAGAGCTTTGTGGACTTGAAGGCAAGGACTTGCACGAACCTTGGAAACTCTCTGCACCCCCCAAAGATTATCCTTCTATTGTGCTGGATCATCAGGTGTCTGCCCGTGAAGCGCGTGAGAAAATCTGGTTGGTTAGAAAGCGCGGCGGGTTCAAGCGTGATGCAAAAGAGGTTCTTGAAAAACATTCAAGCCGCAAGTCGTTGAAGCAGCCTGATCACAACCGCGCAAAGAAACCACCAAAGCACGAAAACCAGATCAGTTTTGATTTTTGAACCTGATATTATAATAGTTTTAAATTGACGGCGTGCGCAGTTTCCAGTTTCGTTTAGGGGATGGCTGCGTTTGAATGAACATGATTAGGACTGTTACTCGTGCATAATCCAAAAAAGCAGGGGCTATGGGAGCGGTTTTTAGAGAAAATCGGTGCGCGCCTCGCAGGTAAACTGGTTAGCAAAAGTTCCGGTTACAGGCCCTATACTCCATCGGATTTCCAAACGCTTTCCGCTACATTACAGCCCGGCGATGTTTTGTTGATCGAGGGCAATCAGCGGGTTTCTGCTGCAATTAAGTATCTCACTCAATCCACATGGTCCCATGCAGCCTTTTATGTGGGGGACCTTCCAGACATAAAAGAAGATGACGGTGAGGCTCATTGTTTGATTGAGGTTAATCTCGGCGAAGGGTGTGTATCCGCGCCACTTACCCGATATGAAACTTACAATACCCGAATTTGCAGGCCCGTAGGATTAACTCCGGAAGACCGCGAAAAGGTTGTTGCCTTCATGACGGACAAGCTGGGCCTTCAATATGATGTAAAGAACATCTTCGACCTGTTGCGTTATTTTTTGCCAACGCCGCCTGTACCTGTTCGATGGAGAAGGCGCATGTTATCTCTAGGGTCTTCGTCACCCACTAAAGCGATTTGTTCTTCGCTTATTGCACAGGCTTATCAGTCCGTAAAATATCCGATTTTACCCGAAGTGACCCGTGCACCTGGGCGAACAAAGGCGGTTTCTGATTACTCGCGACTGGAAATTCTTCATATTCGGCATCATTCTCTATTTGCCCCGCGAGACTTCGATCTTTCGCCATATTTCGAGGTGGTGAAGCCAACCATTATGCATGGATTCGACTATCGGGATTACAAGTGGAGCGGGCAAACCGCCGACAGGGATGTTTTGCGCCTTGATTCAGGCGCTGAGCCAAGTGACGATTGATGTTTCGGCGATTTTGAATTTTAAGTAATGCGACATTTTTATATCTTCATTGCGACGCTCGGATTCGCATCTTCTCGGTGGTTAAGTTGACGAGTTCTAGTAACGTAACTTGAGATTGTATGATCATCATGCAACACTTGGGGTTCATTTGTTGGGAGGAAAACAACGAAATGACAACTAACGAAACAAAACATCCGATGCTGTCGCAATTTATTGCGGACGCAAAATCGGGCAAACTATCACGACGCGAATTTCTTGCATATTCAAGTGCCTTTGGCATGACGACCGCCGCTGCTTATGGCGTTCTTGGTATGGATGCGCCGGCACGTGCTGACGGCCATGCAAAACAAGGTGGAACTATCCGCATGCAAATGGAAGTGCGCGCCCTTAAAGACCCGCGTACTTACGACTGGACTCAGATCGCAACATATACAGCCGGTTGGTTGGAGTATCTTGTTGAGTATAATTCAGACGGTACATTCAAGCCAATGTTGCTTGAAGGTTGGGATATTAACGACGAAGCCACAGTGTACACATTGAAAGTCCGTAAGGGCGTCAAGTGGAACAATGGTGACGACTTCACAGCTGAAGATGTTGCTCGCAACATTAATGGTTGGTGTGAAAAAGACGTTGAGGGTAACTCAATGGCGGGTCGTTTCGCTGTACTTATCGGGGAAGATAACAAAGCGATTCCAGGTGCAATCGAAGTTGTTGACAGCCACACAGTGAAACTGAACTTGCCTAAGCCAGACATTACGCTGATTGCGGGCATGTCTGATTATCCGGCTGCTATCGTTCACTCATCGCATAACCCTGAAGATATGATGGGTACTGCTGTTGGTACAGGTCCATACAAGCCGGAAGCTCTGGAAGTTGGGGTTAAAGGCAGCGTTGTTCGCAACGAAGGATTTGATTGGTGGGGCTATAAGGAAAACAAGGGCGCTTTCATCGACCGCATCGAATTCATCGATTACGGAACAGATGCATCAGCTTTTGTAGCTGCTTATGAAGCTGACGAAATCGACATGAACTGGGAATCTGTTGGTGAGTTCGCCGATGTGATGGATGGGCTAGGCCTTACCCGTTCTGATGTTGTTTCTGGCGCGACTGTTGTTATTCGTCCAAACCAGTCTCACGAGCAGTATAAAGACAAGCGCGTACGTCAAGCGATTGCAATGGCTGTAGACAACCAAGTCTGTCTTGATCTTGGTGTTGCTGGCAAGGGTATCCCTGCTGAAAACTCTCATGTTGGGCCTGTTCACCCGGAGCATGATGCTTCTGTGAAGCGTCTGCCGGTAGATAAGGCAAAAGCAAAAGCCCTGATGGAAGAAGCAGGTATGCTTGATTATGAGCACGAGCTGCATTCAATCGATGATGACTGGCGCAAAAACACCACAGACTCTGTGGCTGCTCAGCTTCGTGAAGCGGGCATCAAGGTCAAGCGTACGGTTCTTCCGGGTTCAACATTCTGGAACGACTGGGTGAAGTATCCATTCTCATCCACAAACTGGAACCACCGTCCTTTGGGTACGCAGATCCTGGGTCTTGCTTATCGCTCAGGCGAGGCGTGGAACGAGTCTGGCTTTGCAAATAAGGAATTTGATGCCCTTCTTGCTGAGGCTAACTCGATCGCTGACGTGGACAAGCGTCGTGAAGTAATGTCGAAACTTCAAACCATCATGATTGATGAAGGCGTAACCATCCAGCCTTACTGGCGCACAATCAGCCGTCACCATAAACCTAATATGGTGGGTGTGGAGATGCACATTGCGTATCTGCCACAGGTTTATAAGTGGGCTTGGAAAGCTTAATAGCTAAAACAATCGAAGGCCGCCCTACATAGGGGCGGCCTTTTTGATGTTGGAGGGCATCTGGCTATTATTGGCCAAACATTGGGGAATTTATGTTACAATTTATCGCGCGCCGTGCCGGAATTATGATTCTAACGGCACTATGTCTGACATTCATCGTTTTCTTTTTAACGAACCTGTATCCCAACTTGGAAAAACTTGCGAAGACGCAGGGTAATTTCCGCATGTCGGAAGAGCAGGTTGCGACTTGGCTGGATAACCGTGGATATGGTCGAAATACATTTGTAAAATACGGCGAATGGCTGGGAGTTGTTCCTGGCTATGTCATTACCGGAACAGATGGCGAAACACGCGCAAGATGTGCCCGCAAGGGAACTGCAGTTGAAGATGCCCCTCGTTATTGTGGAGTTCTGCAAGGCGATTGGGGATATTCTACGGTTTCTAAAGACAATGCGGGTCCGCTTCTCTGGAACCGTTTGAAGCTGACGGGCTTCCTTATGATGTGGGCGTTAATACTAACTGTGCCCATTGCTTTGCTGCTCGGAATTTTCGCAGGCATGAAAGAGGGGTCCAAGACGGATCGCAGCGTCTCTACTTTCTCGATTTTATCATCGGCCACGCCTGAATATGTGTCAGGGGTCGTGTTAATCGCGATCTTTGCATCCAGTGCCATGGGATTGAAATGGGTGAAAGGGTCTGCCGCGCAGGCGATGACGGCGCCTGATTTTTCAAACTTTGCCTTACCCGTTTTAACCATCGCCCTGTTTAACATCGGTTATAT
>CAZEPF010000060.1:0-7712 GCA_964514045.1 uncultured Rhizobiaceae bacterium
CACAAACGCCACGGCGTTCAAACGGTTCAATCCAAGCCAGATACGCTCTAAGCGTGTGTCACAAAACCATCTCGCCGATAGCTTTTGGATGGGACGTTAAGGCCTCCCATCCATCCTCGGTGATCACAACACTATCGCCGATCTGAGCGCGGAAACTCTCGGTGGAGACCGAGCCATCAACCGCCAGCACCATGCCGGGTTGGATGATAGTTGTATCACCCGTTACCAATTGCGGGCTTTCCAGAAAACTAAATCCTGTCGCACGGCCACACCGGAACGGGTATTCGTAACCTGCAGTTTGAATAATCTCTGCGTAAGCTGAATGAACGCTTTCAGCAGTCACACCAGGACGCAACGCCTCAAGCGCTGCTCTCTGACTTGCCAATGCGACCTCGTACACAGACGCTTGCGTGTCATCAGCCATTTCACCAATCCAGAACGTGCGATCAAAACCCAGCTTGAAACGGTGAAAATTTGTCATGCCACAAAAACACAGAAACACAGGCTCACCGTATTTCATGATGCGTGTGGATGCCCGATGATGAGTTTTTGTGATCGTGTCCCCTGATGCCATGATCTGCAAAAAATGCGTATTGGGAGACATGTCCGCATCGCCATAATGTTGGGCCAACAGTTCTGCTGCTTTGCGTGTTCCTGTCTGTGAGGTTGCAATCGCTACTTCAAACTCTGGCACCCCGTCGCCAATTGCTGCGCGGCCCGCATCCATCATGGCATTGGCTACATCACCTGCATGTCTGGCCAGTTGAATTTCATCCACAGATTTAATCATCCGCATGTGTGATAGCACTGGCGTAACGCTTACCAATTGGTCCTTTGAAGCAATCTCCTCCACATAAGCACGCACTACAGGTGGCATATGATCCGGCTCGATACCAATTCGGTTTGAATGCTTTACAGCGTTTGGCAAATGCTCGCGCCATTCATCCCCCATACCGTCATTCCACACAGCAATACGATCAACGCACGCAGCCTGATCAGCGGTATTAAAATCAATCGAAGGCGTGATCAGTAGTGTCTCACCGGTCGCATGGACCACAAGGATCGTAGGGCGACCAAACTCCATGTGGAGATAATCGTAATAGCCCGTCAGATAATATACATTGTCATCATCCGTGATAAGCGCAACATCAATTCCAGCTTCTTGCAAACGCTGGCGAAACGTGACCATCCGATCTTGGAACATGTTCATTGCATTCAGTCCCGCTTGGGCAAACGCATTTCAACAAGCTTCTTCCAAAGATTGGCTCCGATGGGCAATAAATCATCGTTGAAATCATAATCATCGGAATGAAGCGGTTGGCCGTTTGGCCCCTCCTCTCCATTACCAATTAATAGAAAACATCCCGGCACGGCTTCGCTGAAATGCGCAAAGTCTTCCGAAAAACTCATCGGCTCGCGATTTGGTATTGTCTCTAATCCGGAAGCAAGCGCAGCATCAATTAAGCCTTGCGTCGGAATTTCACTATTGATGGCTTCGATAAATTCTGTGTTGAACTTAAATTCAATTTCCACATCATGCGAGGTAGCCGCCCCCTCGACCATTTTTGTCATAAGGCTTTCAATCAATTCACGGTCATGCGGAGACCGTGCACGAACATCGCCTTTTAATATGGCATTGCCAGGCAGGACATTGCGTTGACCATCAGTGATAAATTCAGTCACCGAAACAACCGCCCCTGCGCCGGGAGATAATTTTCGCGAAACAATAGTCTGGAGCGTCTGAACAAGTTCCGCACCAATCGTAATGGCATCACGCCCCGCCTGAGGCATGGATGCATGACCGCCCTGCCCTTTAATGTCGATCTCAAACAGGCTTTCACTGGAACACACCAACCCAACGCGTGTAGAGACTTGCCCTACTGGCGCACCAGGTAAATTATGAATGGCGTAAATCTCCTCAACAGGGAATTGCTCCAATACGCCTTCCTTTATCATCGCCTGCGCACCCAACCCATGTTCCTCATTGGGTTGAAAAATAAACACAACAGTTCCGTCAAAATCTGGAGTATCGGCAAGCGCTTTGGCGGCACCCAACAGCATCGACATATGCCCGTCATGGCCACAGGCGTGCATCTTGCCTGACGTATGCGAAACATAATCATGCTTACTGGCTTCCAGTATCGGCAAGGCGTCCATGTCAGCACGCAAACCGATTGCACGGTTTCCAGAACCTGATTTTAATATACCAACGACACCAACACCCTCATGTACTTCCAAACCAAACTCGCGAAGCAATTCTGCAACCCGTGCCTTGGTACGCATCTCTTCAAACCCAAGTTCAGGAAACTGATGAAACTCATGCCTAAGCTGAGTGAGTTCTGCGATATCAAGAGCCATATGCAATGTCCGTAGTAATTTTAAGCACTAAGCGCATGTGCCATATTTTTCTTCGAATAAAAATAGCATTGGCTAGGTGTGCGTTCTAAGAAGGTTATTCATTCGTTTTGATTTCTTAAGGCTGGTTGGTGCGACAATTAATGGGTCCTGACCCTAGCAACTTATTGTTTGACGTTTACGTAAGGTGTTGCATTTTCGAACACAAAGTGTTTAGGCTTTGCAGAATTCAAATCACCCTTGGAGAGACCCATGAGCATTGAAGCAGCAGCAGCAGCAATCACAGAAAAAGTATCAGGCGGAAGCGGCATTGGCGCAACAGTTAAATTCGATTGCGGAGATGATGGCTGCGTATTTATTGACGGCAACGCAACACCGCCAACTGTTTCAACAGAAAACAACGAAGCCGATTGTACGGTTGTATGCGATAAAGAAACACTCGACAGCTTGATCGCTGGCGATCTTGATCCAACTGCTGCATTCATGCAGGGCAAAATCAAAGTTGAAGGCGACATGGGCGTTGCTATGAAGTTAAGCTCAATCCTTTAAGCCGACCTCACAAAATTACACGGAATTGTTAGTTCATTTAGCCCCGTTTCGACTTGATCCGAAACGGGGCTATTGCTTTATGGCGTTCAAAATCTCGAACGGATCTACCCTATGAACAACAACATCCGCCTATCGCTATTCAGTATTCGCATAACACTTTTTATTTTGATGATTACATGGGCCGCTTTGAAAGTAACAGCGCCACAGGCTTATGTAGGAATTTTCTCAACCTATTATGGAGCCGATGTCGGCACATCTATTGTCTATGTTCTCGGTGGCCTGCAAATCGCGTTTTTAATTGCCTATCTTCTCGGGCTTTTCAAAACCATAACAACAGGTGGCGTACTCTTGATGAATCTCGTTACCCTGATTGTATCAATTCCAAAAATTCTACCCGTTGGTAGTAATGAACCCAACATCCTTTTCGTTGCCTCTTTCCCGGTATTGGGTGCATCACTTGCTCATTTCTTAATGCGGCGCGATGATACGTTTCTGTCACTTGGAAAATAGAAAAGTCATCCTTACTATGTCCCCAATTAGTTTTGAACCAAGAGCGGGAACAGTAAGCAAATGGCAGATCATGGGTATGAAGCAGGACGGTTAAACCTTCCATTTGTGGGATTTGCTACTTTTGGTAAAAACCCGATCTGCGAAGATTGGGATGCGATTGATGCAGATGTGGCAATTCTAGGTGCACCGTTTGACTTTGGCACACAATACCGCTCAGGCACCCGATTTGGCCCGCGTTCAATCCGTGAAGCTTCAACGCTGTATTCGTTTGGCCACGCTGGCGCTTACGACCATGAAGACGATGCCACCTATCTACCTGAAACCGTAAAAATCGTTGATATGGGTGATGCAGACATTGTCCACACAAACACAGAAAAAAGCCATGCGAACATAGAGCTAGGCGTTCGCAAGGCACTGGCCGCTGGTGCAATCCCCGTCACGCTTGGCGGCGATCATTCTGTCAATATTCCCTGCATCCGTGCTTTTGACGATCAAGAGCCGTTTCATCTAGTGCAGATTGATGCGCATCTGGATTTTGTGGATGTCAGGCACGGTGTCAGACATGGCCACGGCAACCCCATGCGCAGGGCGGCAGAAAAAGACTACGTGACAGGATTAAGCCAGATTGGCATTCGCAACGTCTCATCCACCGCAAAGGAAGGATATGATGACGCGCGCAAAATGGGGTCTGATATTTTATCCGTTCGTCAATTCCGCAAACTTGGTGTTGAAGACGTATTAAAGCGGATACCAGCAGGAGAGCGTTACTACGTCACCATCGATATTGACGGATTTGACCCATCCATCGCTCCGGGCACTGGCACACCAAGCCATGGAGGATTTCTGTATTACGAAGTGCTTGAACTACTACAAGGGTTAACCAAGCAGGGAAACATAATTGGTGTGGATTTGGTAGAAGTAGCACCAGACTATGATCACACTGGCAGCACGTCTTTTTTGGCAGCACAAATACTGCTGAACTTTCTGGGATTTATCTTTCACAATAAAGAAAAATAGTATCTTTTTGGAATCCGTAGATCAGTTGAGTTGAAATAAGTCTCAAATTCTAATTGACCAACGGGGAACAAACATGCTTGTTTCGTTACAACAAGACGCTGAAGTTCTCGGGGGAGAGACAGCGCAGGGAGAGAATTAAAATCACAATGAACTCGTCTGACAATTCGTATGTCCGGTTCGAAAACGTTCAAAAAAGCTATGATGGCGAAGTTCTGGTTGTAAAGGACCTGAATCTCGACATTAGCAAGGGCGAATTTGTTACCATGCTGGGGCCATCAGGCTCAGGAAAAACCACGTGTCTCATGATGTTGGCGGGGTTTGAACCTGCAACGCATGGTGAGATATTTCTAAACAACAGACCCATCAATATGGTGCCGCCAAACAAACGCGGCATTGGCATGGTGTTTCAGAACTACGCTTTGTTTCCGCATATGACGGTAGCAGAAAACCTAGCCTTCCCGCTTCAGGTGCGTGGCATGTCCCGCTCTGACCAAGAAGACAAGGTTAAGCGCGTTTTGGAAATGGTTGAACTGCCACAAATGGGCGGCCGACGACCTGCTCAATTATCTGGCGGACAACAACAACGCATTGCGGTTGCACGTGCGCTAGTCTTTGAACCTGATCTTGTATTGATGGACGAACCACTAGGCGCGCTCGACAAACAATTGCGCGAACAGATGCAGTATGAGATCAAGCATATTCATGAAAGCCTCGGGGTAACCGTTGTTTACGTGACACATGACCAGACCGAAGCTTTGACGATGTCTGATCGTGTGGCTGTGTTTGAAGACGGTGTTATCCAACAACTTTCATCGCCACAATCACTTTACGAAGACCCGCAAAATTCTTTCGTTGCGCAGTTTATTGGTGAGAATAACAAGCTAAACGGTACGGTTGAGAAAATTACCAAAGACATTTGTGATGTAAAGCTCGACGGTGGTGGAGTGGTAAAGGCTCAAAAAGTCAACGTTCACAATAAGGGCGATCGCACAACGCTTTCACTACGTCCTGAGCGTGTAGAACTTGATCCACCTAAATCGTTCAAAAACACAATCAAAGGCAAAATCGAAGAATTGATTTACCTTGGAGATCATATCCGCGTTCGCATGAACGTTGCGGGCAATGATGAATTTATCGTCAAGGTTAGAAACCGTAGCGATAGGAAACCTCTAGCTGAAGGTGAGACAAAAACCCTCGGCTGGGAGAGTGCAGACTGCAAGGCATTGGACCTTGTGGTATAACGGAATTTGCGTACCTGCTATTCATAGGCATTTGCGCGAATATGAATGTCAGGGCAAATAGTCCGGCATAAATTAAAGGGAGAAAAACATGAAACTCACAAAACTACTTGCAGGTACTGCAATCGGTCTTGCAATGGTTATGTCAACGTCTGCTGCAAATGCAGAAGGCGAGCTAACTGTTGTTTCCTGGGGCGGTGCATACACTAAGTCACAGGTTGAAGCTTACCATAAGCCATTCATTGAAAAGACTGGCGTCAAGATCAACTCTGAAGATTACAATGGCGGAATAGCTGAGATTAAAGCTCAAGTGGAAGCTGGCAACGTAACTTGGGACATCGTTGATGTAGAACTTTCAGACGCTATTCGTGCATGTGACGAAGGTCTATTGGAAACAATCGATCATTCAGCACTGCCTGCTGGCGCTGACGGCACTCCAGCAACAGAAGATTTCCTAGCTGGTACTTTATACGATTGCGCAGTTGCAAACATCGTATGGTCAACCATCTTTGCTTACGACAAGTCAAAAATGGCTGATGGCCCTAAGACTATGGCTGAGTTCTTCGACACAGCAAAATTCCCAGGCAAGCGTGGCCTTCGTAAAGGTCCAAAAGTAAACCTAGAGTTTGCTTTGATTGCTGACGGCGTTCCTGCTGCAGAAGTCTATGATGTTCTAGCTACGCCAGAAGGCGTTGATCGTGCATTCGCTAAACTCGACACCATCAAAGGTGACGTTGTTTGGTGGGAAGCAGGCGCACAGCCTCCACAGCTTCTTGCTGATGGCGAAGTTGCAATGACAACAGCTTATAATGGCCGTATCTTCAACGCTGTAGCTGGCGAAGACAAGCCGTTTGAGATCGTCTGGGACGGTCAGGTTTGGGACTTGGACCTATGGGTAATTCCAAAGGGTGCAAAGAACAAAGAAGCTGCAATGGACTTCTTGAAGTTCTCAACAGCAACAGAGCAGCTTGCTGCACAGGCTTCTTGGATTTCATACGGTCCAGCACGTAAGTCTTCAGCTCCACTTGTAGGTAAGTACGCAACAAATGAATCCATCGACATGGGTCCACAAATGCCTACTAACCCAGCAAACCTCTCAAACGCTGTTCAAAACAACTTTGAGTTCTGGGCTGACAATTCAGACCAGTTGACTGAGCGTTTCAACGCTTGGCTTGCTAACTAATATCAAATTTTGAAAGGGCGGCATCTGCCGCCCTTTCTTCTTTTACACACTAAAACAATCAAAATCTGATCTCGAACAATCGGGACATTGGGGAAAAGGCGCAGGGCAGTTCAATCATGACTGATGCCGTTCAAAATAAAGAAATTCTCGTCGCGTACGATGGAACGCCGCTCAAGCAACAGCTGGCGAAAACAACACGCCGAATGCGGATAAAAGCATTCCTGTTGACGCTACCGCTTGTACTATTTTTGCTGGTTTCATTTGTATTTCCAATTGGCGACATGCTTTTACGCTCGGTAAACAACCCTGCCGGTTCTAATGTTGTGCCAAATTTTGCTGAAGTCATTCAGGATTGGGACGGCAATGACTATCCACCCGATGAAACCATCAAAGTCTTTGTCGAAGACTTGGCACTGGCCCGCAAAAACCGCGAAGTCGGTAAAACCGTTGGCAATCTCGCAACGCGCGTCAACTACGAAATTCCTGGCTCAAGAAGCCTGTTCACCAAGACTGGCCGCAAAGCTGATAAAATCACCGAAGGCCCTTACCTCGATGCATTGATCGCTATTGATAAAAAATGGGCAAACAAGAACGTATGGACAACACTTAAGCTTCTGACGCGCGACTAAACGATTTCGTTTTATCTCGCCGCGACAGACCGTAAGTATGATGAGCAGGAAAACATCGTTCTGGCCGATGAACTTTATCGGATTTATCTGCCCATTCTCTGGAAGACGATCTGGCTATCGGCACTGATCACGTTCTTATGTTTCTTGATTGCCTATCCTGTAGCCTATTTGCTTTCTACGCTTCCTTTGCGAACATCAAACCTGTTGATGATTTTGGTCTTGCTACCATTC
>CAZEPF010000060.1:7722-13634 GCA_964514045.1 uncultured Rhizobiaceae bacterium
TTTGCTGGTTCGAACATCCGCATGGATTGCGATGCTCCAGAAGGAAGGTATCATCAATAATGTCTTGGTCTATTTAGGGTTTATAGGCGACGCTAACCGAATACAGATGATCTACAATGCAACAGGTACCGTGATCTCTATGGTTCATATTCTGTTGCCGTTTATGATTTTGCCACTTTACTCCGTGATGAAAACCATCCCGCCGAGTTACATGCGTGCGGCTAAATCCATGGGCGCAAGCAACTTCACTGCATTCCGCCGCGTGTATTTTCCACAAACCACACCGGGCATAGCGGCAGGTACACTACTCGTGTTTATTTTGGCGATTGGGTATTACATCACGCCAGCGCTCGTGGGTGGTAATGATGGTCTGCTGATCTCTAACCTGATTGCAAACCACATTCAGAAAACATTGAATTGGTCCCTTGGCGCTGCTCTTGGAACCATTCTTCTTGCAGTCGTACTCACACTTTACTGGCTCTATAACAAGCTGGTGGGTGTAGATAATCTGAAGTTCGGGTGAGGCAAATATCATGACAATATCCGAACGCATCAAAACGCCAGGCTTTATGGCATTAGCCATAGCAACATTACTGTTTCTTGTGTTTACCCAATCATTTGGCGGCACAATAGGATTTGCCATTCTTTTCGGCCTGCCTCTGTTCTTCATGAACCCGCTGCCGCCATATGCCTCGCGTTCAGAACAAATCACTCATTATGCATTCTTGGCATTATGCACGATTATCTTTTTGTTTCTTATTCTCCCAATCCTGATCATCATTCCGCTTTCGTTTAACGCAGAACCCTATTTCAGCTTTACCGAAGGTATGATGCGTTTGGATTCAGAAGCCTATTCCCTGCGCTGGTATCAGGACATCTACCGCTTCGGCATGACCGCTCCTGATGCAGTTGAAGGCTGGTGGAATGACATGTGGGAAAACGCGACTTGGGTGCGTGCATTCCGTAACTCGTTCTTCCTGGCAATTGCCTCCACCATACTAGCAACTTCTCTTGGAACCTTGGCAGCGCTTGGTCTCTCCAGACCGGAAATGCCGTTTCGTTCAGCGATTACCAGTCTTCTTATCTCACCGATGATTGTGCCTTTGGTAATCACGGCTACAGGGATGTTCTTCTTTTACGGTGGAACAATGCAGGGCGTTCTTCCCTTCTATCCGGACGGCTTGGCAAAAACATATCTTGGTTTGGTATTGGCTCACACAACATTGGGCGTACCGTTTGTGATCATCACAGTCACAGCAACTTTATCGGGTTTTGACCGTTCACTGATCCGCGCATCACAAAGCCTTGGCGCGAATGGTTTTACAACCTTCTTCAAAATCATCATGCCCCTCATTTTGCCAGGTATGATTTCAGGCGCACTGTTTGCGTTTATTACCTCACTTGATGAAGTGGTAGCCGTGATCTTCATGGCTGACGTGGACCAGCGTACTATCCCTCGTCAGATGTTCTCCGGCTTGCGGGAGCAGATCAGCCCGACCATTCTGGCGGTAGCAACCATCCTTGTCATCATGTCAATCTGCTTACTGACAGCTGTAGAACTTCTGCGCCGTCGTTCAGAAAGACTACGGGGCCTGTCTCCAGGCTAATGTCTGATATTGATCAGCTTGAAGAATTCCAAGAGTTAGTCGCCAACGCGGCTAACATGGTGATACTCACAGGTGCGGGCATCTCAACAGAATCTGGCGTGCCTGATTTTCGCTCGCCAGATGGATTGTGGGAACAATTCAGAATTGTTCAATACAGTGAATATATCGAAAGCGAAGAAGCCCGCATTGAGGACTGGCACCGACGCTTTTTCATGAAAGATCAGATCGGCGCCGTAGAACCCAATTCAGGCCATGCCAAGATTGCAGAATGGCTCAAGACTGGCAAAGCCCAATGCCTCATCACGCAAAATGTTGATGGACTTCACCAGCGCGCAGGCGCACCAAAAGATAAAACCATAGAAATTCACGGCAATGCCACAACCGCTTCTTGCATTACCTGTAATCTGCATCACGAAATGGATGAATGCCGCAGACAGTTTGAAGTCACAGGCGTAAGCCCAACTTGCAAAGCATGTGGTGGCATCATCAAGGCAGATGTTGTGATGTTTGGCGAAAGCATGCCAGCTGAGAAAACCAATACTGCCTTTAACATTGCAGAAACGGCAGATTTGTTTCTTGCCATTGGCACATCTTTGGTCGTTCAGCCAGCAGCTGTTCTTCCGCTGCATGCCAAGCGTAATGGCGCAAAATTCGCGATCCTCAATCGAGACCCCACTGAATTGGATAAATTTGCCGACTGCGTAATAAACGCAGAAATAGGGGCCACGCTAAATTCAGTCTAGCTCAGGGTTCGACTAAAAGTTACCCTCAATTACTCCCGCAAATCACTTGTTGCATCAAGCAACCACGAACGAAACTCTGAGATCAATCGACGTTTTCCATTCTCAGCATTTGAGATCAGAAAATAGCCTCCAAACTCAAGCCCGATATCTGAAACTTGCTTTAAACGACCTTCCTTAAGATCAGAGAGTATGAGTTCTTGAGAGATTAAAGCGATTCCGACGCCCGCCAAGGCCCCCTCAATAGCAAGCAATGACGTGAAGGGATAATCAAGCGCTGGCCATTCCTTTGGTTGAATTCCTATATTATCAAACCACTTACGCCATAAACGTCCATCATCCTCATTCAAAAGAGGAAGCTTGAGAAGGTCTCTAGGGTTGGAGCAAAACTCGTATCTTTGACTGCCATACGCATACAGAAGTGATGAGGATATTAGATGCGCATCACAATCAGGAGGACCGACAGAGCAATATCTTATGGCCACATCCACCTCAAGATTTTGGACATCCGCTAATGCTGCCGTTGCATCCAGTTTCAGTTTAGTATTCGGAAACGCTTTGGAAAATTCACCCAGATGCGGCATCAACCATTTTGCAGCAAAAGTTGGCTCACAACTAATGCTAATCTCGCCAGCAATACGAGACTGAAGGGCCTCAGAGGCTATAGCAATTTGCTCCAGCGCCGGCGAAATATCCTGCAAGTATTGCCGCCCTGTTTCAGTCAGTCGAACACCTCTTGCCACCACCTCAAACAATTGAACACCCAACTGCTTTTCCAACCCCCGCACATGTCGGCTAATTGCTGCATGGCTTACGTTTAACTCATTGGCAGCACCAGTAAAACTACCGCGCCTACCCGCAGCTTCAAACGCGCGAACTGCATTCAATTTTGGGAGAAATCTTGCCATATATCATGTGACTTTTTTTAACACTACCTGTCAACTCTTGGCGTTTGAGCATATTCGTATTTTCGAAAATAGTGGGACCACCCAACAAGTACAGAGTGGTTCAATGTCAAAATCAATCCAGCAATTAAAACCTGTAAGATCACAACTCTTGCCAACCAAATGGCATGTTCAGCTCAAATCTGTTCTTCAGAAATTACAAACCATTTGCATCCATATGCGTATGTTTCGTCGATTTCAATTTACACAGTTTCCCAGAAGCGATGAGAGTAAATCCTATATTCCATTTCATGATAAAGATGAGATGAATGACTATAAAGTTGAGTTCAGACGGCGATGGTGAAAGAAACTCATACATCTTCAGTCGTTTAGCCAGCAGCCGTTCTTCCGCTGCATGCCAAGCGTAATGGCGCAAAATTCGTGATCCTCAATCGAGACCCTACTGAATTGGATAAATTTGCCGACTGCGTAATAAACGCAGAAATCGGAGCTACACTAGAAGTCTGCTAGATTGACCATCAATCGGGTCGCATTGCAGAAATTACAATGCTTGCCATCGGAATACGATATTCACCATCAACGAGATATTGCCCTGCCCATTCGTCAATCTCGGTACGAATAGTTTCCTGCACTTGCCTACTCTGGCGCTCAAGAATAAACGGAATGCGAATACCAAATGTCATAAAAAAATCATAAAAACTCTCAGCTTCCGCATGAAGCACATTTTCAACCACTTCAAACTTAATATTGTTGAAGCCAACACTCTCTAGTGCCGCTTGCGCACTTCGCCGGTCTGACAAAAAATAAGCATCAGGCGCTGGGTCAGCGAGAGACATATCCGCATGTTTCTTCAAAACTTCAAACATCAACCGATAGCAATCAGATTGATCACCAGCGAGCCATTGGCTGAATACAAATCGCCCTGAAGGCTTCAACACGCGATACGCTTCACGCATTGCCAGTACCGGATCTGTGACGTGAAACAAAACGAAATTACTCAACACCGCATCATAGGTTTGATCGGCTTCGTCCACAGATTCAATATCTCCAACTTCAAACGAAATGTGTGGGAAACGCGACCGCGCTTCATCAATCATACCTTGTGAAAAATCAATGCCCTTAGCTTGCACACCTAAAAGATCCGCACATGCCGCAACATATCCAGGTCCACATCCTTGATCTAAAACCTTGGAATTTGGAAACAGCCGTGCATGAGAAAGTAAAGCAGGAATGGTTTGTAATGTTGCGCGCGCCGTTGCACCATCATAACCAGCAGCCCGCTCGCTCCAGCCATCACGCTCCGCTTCCCGAAATTTAGTATAATCCATTTTGAATATCTTTCGAGATTTACACTGTTAGGGTCAGGCTGAATTATTCTGCGCCACCGAAGCGAACCCCTGCATCACCACTTTCCCATTTGTCATATTTTATCATGACGGACTTAAACTGGTTACTGTCGAGGAACTCCTCAAGCCAGCGAAAAACATTCAGCCATGATTGGCTCCAAAACCAATCTCGATCCACATGCGCAAATTGTCGAACAAAAGGCAGGATTGCAGCATCTGCAAAAGCAAACTGGTCGCCGAATAAATATCTATGCCGGACCAGTTTTTTTTCTAACTCTTTAATAAAGTCAGCGCCCTTCCCGCGCTCCTCAACGCGGTCAATTCCCTCATACCGATTTGGATATTTATATCGATCCAAAGCAGACTTAAAAGGCCCGTCATTTTTTTCGATCAGGTGGTCCATTTCATCAAGAATGTCTTTTGAATAGTCTCGCCAACCAGACACATCACTCAATTGCATAGCCCAGTGCATAACATCGAGGCTCTCTTCAACAACACGATCATCAGGAAGAACAAGCACGGGAACAGTGGCTTTTGGGCTGACCTCTAGCATCTCGCTTGGCTTGTCGCGAAGTACGACTTCACGAAGCTCTAATGAGATATCACAGGCTTGTATCGCAAGTCGCGCACGCATCGCATAGGGGCAGCGCCTAAACGAATATAATATTCCTGATTCGTTAGCTGACATTGGTTAATAAACCTCTAAATTCTAAGAAAATATAATTATTTCAATACCTTGAGCAAAATTCAGTTTCACGTAAGGTTTCAGACAAAGTGATTCGCAAATGCGTATCACCATTGCCGGCATTATTGCCGGTTTGAAATTGGAGGAAGCCATGACAGCATCCAACACAGTCAAACAAACCATCGACATGCGCCAAGCTACAACCGAGGGTTTTGATACCAATCCGGTTATTGCAGACAATGATCTAATAACATCTATCAACCAAGATAGAATAGTCGAACTTCGCGAAAAAATTCAAGCAACCAGGCTAGAGAATGAACTCGCCAGTCAACTTGAAACAGAACTTACTATCGACACTTCAATTGAAAATGTCTTGAAGGCTGCCTTGCAAGAAGACCTTGCGATTGAAAACTCCGAGGTAGAATTTCAGCGTCAGCCATTCCCGCAGCCTGTATCCGTATTGCCTAGACGCCAGGCAGATCGTATCGCGCGTGAATTCTCATGCCATGCGCATATGATGTCTTCATTGATTGATCATTCCAATCGAATGCTGGCCGAGCTCAACGAACTTGAAGACAGTTTGCACCGCATAGAAACCTTGGAGACTGATCTCAAGAACGCAGAAACTG
>CAZEPF010000060.1:13644-15126 GCA_964514045.1 uncultured Rhizobiaceae bacterium
CGAATTACGCAGTTCAAATGCAATCAACACTCAACACATTGATACACTCAAACATTCTCTACGTAGCGTTACGGAACAAGCTGACGCTTCAGAAGTCAGGTTAAAGGGCGCGCAAGAACTAGCCAGCGCAAATGCACGAGAAGCAGAGCACGCAATCGCAAAATATGAAGAAGCAAATTACGGCAATGAGCATCTGGAGCAACAGGTAAAATCACTCACGCTTGAACTAGAGAAACTGTCTCAAGAAAATCATTCGCAGAAAAAGCAATCCAAGCTTGAAAGCGATCTCGAAGCTGCCAATCATCTATTGATGTTGCAAGAAGATATGATTGCGACGCTGTCATTGAAGAAAGCATCTTAAAGACTTGGGGTCCTGACCCTAAGCCTGCTTATTCGAACGCCGTGAATGTTCTTCTTTCTCGGCACGCTTTCTTTCTTTTTGTGCCTGCTGGTCAACCGCAATATGCTCTTCCCCGCGCGCTCTAGCCAATTCAATTTGGCGTTGGCGCTCGGCAAACCTGCTGCGCTGTTGATCACTCATCTGGTCATGACATTTGGGGCAAGAAATTCCGGGCATATAGGTTTTTGCTAGCATGTCTTCTTGCGTGATTGGATGACGACACGCATGGCATAAATCATAAGGGCCTTGCTTCAAACCAGCGCCAACACTGACGCGTTGGTCAAAGACGAAACATTCACCTTCCCACATACTGTCTTTATCCGGCACTTCTTCCAAGTATTTCAAAATACCACCCTGTAGGTGAAACACGTTTTCAAACCCACGCTCTTTCAGCAGAGACGTGGATTTTTCACACCGGATTCCACCCGTACAAAACATCGCAATTTTCTTATCCTTAGGCAGCTCTTCTTGCGCGTCCAGCCATTGTGGAAACTCCCTAAAACTCGTTGTATTGGGATTAAGCGCATTTTGAAACGAACCTATCTCAACCTCGTAATCATTGCGTGTATCAATCACAACAACATCAGGGTCACTGATCAATTCGTTCCAGTCCTGTGGCTTAACATAATCACCCACAGTCTTTGTTGGGCTCACACCTTCAACACCTAACGTCACAATCTCTTTCTTTAGGCGCACCTTCATCCGGTAAAACGGATTTTCATTCGCCCAGCTTTCCTTGTGCTCAAGATCAGACAGGCGCTCATCTGATCGAATAAAATCAAGCAGTGCATGCAAGCCTTTTTCAGGACCGGACACTGTGCCATTGATGCCTTCGCTTGCAAGCAGGATTGTACCCATGACATCATTTTCGCGCGCGCACGATGCCAAGCCTTCCTGCAACTCAGCAAAATCGGGAAGCGAAACAAACTTGTAAAAAGCTGCGACGAGGAACTGTGTCATGGTATCTTTTACTGAAGTATTGGACGCGTCTTTCATACCCTATTTTACAGACACTTCCAGCCCCTTATAGAGCGTGTCTGTCTTGGATTGCATCGATTTGATGGGTTGGATTTTTGATTTCA
>CAZEPF010000061.1:0-15074 GCA_964514045.1 uncultured Rhizobiaceae bacterium
GAAATCAAAAATCCAACCCATCAAATCGATCCAATCCAAGACAGACACGCTCTAGCCTGTTGGCTCTAATTTCTACCAAACAACAAGTCGAGAATACTTCTCGGCTTGTTTTCGTTTGAGACGCCAGCCTGCGGTCTTGGGTTTCCATCAATATCCGACAATCTACGACGACCCTGATCAGACGGGCGCTCGCTGGTAATAATATCCCCGATAGAGCGCTGGGTGTTTCCGTTATTGGATCGTTGACGATTGCTAAGCGGCTTTGGCGGAATAGCAGCAACAACAGGCTCTGGCACATAACGACCCGGCAATGCTGCCACCGGATATGCATCATGCGCATTTGCCATATAGTTTTTCCAGGTTTGAGCAGGCAGTGATCCGCCCGTAACCTTCTTGGTCGGTTTGCCATTATCGTTACCAAACCAGATACCTGTTACGAGATTAGCCGTATATCCAACAAACAATCCGTCACGGGAATTTTGCGTCGTACCGGTTTTACCCGCAGCCTGACGGCCTTTCAAAATAGCCTTCTTGCCAGTGCCCTTATTGATCACATTGGTGAGCATATGGTTCATCATGCCCAATTCACGCGGACGCACAACAAGTGTCGGCGGAATAGAACTGCGCTCGTATAAAATGTTACCATCAAGATCTTTCACCCGACGGATCACATGCGGATCAACAGCCTCACCCCCATTCGCAAATGGAGCATAGGCGCCGGTAAGTTCCAGAAGGCTAACTTCTGACGTGCCTAAAGAAATAGAAGCATTGGATTTTAACTTTGAAGTAATCCCCAAACGCTTGGCTGTGTTGACGACCTTTTTAGGACCAACTTCCATCACCATTTGTGCGGCGACCGTATTCAGCGATTTTGCAAGTGCTGTATCAAGCGTCACTGGCCCGCGATATTTACGGTCATAATTCACAGGGGTCCACTTGCCAATTTTAACAGGCAAGTCCTGACGCACAGACTGAGGCGTTCGTCCTGCTTCCAAAGCAGCCAGATAGACAATCGGTTTGAACGCAGAGCCGGGTTGGCGTTTTGCGTCCGTTGCACGGTTGAATTGACTGTCGGCATATTCACGACCACCCACCAGCGCACGGATTGCACCGTTCGGGGTCATTGAGACAAGCGCCCCTTGCGAGACCTTTCGTTTTTTTCCATATTCAGAGAGCGTGCCTTCAATGGCACTGCCAGCAAGTTCTTGAAGCTCAAGATCGACCGTCGTATCGACGATCACATCCTGCTTAAGATCACCCATAATCGTGTTAAGCTGTTTCATCACCATGTCAGCCACATAATGGCCCGACCCGCTCCAGTAGCGTTTTGCTTTTGAGGCTTCTTGGGTCAGAGCCTTTGCGGCATCACGGTCTGTTATGAAGTCAGCCTTACGCATAGCAGTCAGAACCAATTGCCCGCGCTCTTCCGCCAGTTTTGGATTTCTTGCAGGTGACAATTTAGAAGGTGCTTTCAATAGACCTGCAAGCAAGGCAGCTTCTGCCAGATTTACGTCACGAGCAGATTTTGAAAAATACCGACGCGATGCTGCATCAACACCGTAAGCGCCTGAACCAAAGTAAACCCGGTTGAGATACATCTCCAAAATTTCGTCTTTGGTGTATTTTGTCTCAAGCCAGACCGCGAGAATAAGCTCCTGAACCTTACGTTCAATAGTACGTTCCGGCTCAAGGAACATGTTTTTAGCAAGCTGCTGTGTAAGCGTAGAACCGCCCTGCACCAAACGCTTTGCCTTCAGGTTCGTCACCATTGCGCGGGTAAAGCCAATTGGGTCGAACCCGAAATGATAGCGATAGCGACGATCTTCAATCGCAATTACCGCCATCGGAATATAAGGTGACATTTCATTGAGACGCATAGATGCACCACCCGTCTCGCCACGGTTGGCAATCAGTTCACCATTGAGAGATACGATCTGCGCATTGGGGGGGCGCTCGGGCACTGACCAACTTGCTGAGCTTGGAAGTTTGGACGCATAAAACCCGACAATGCCGGCAACGCCAATGCCTGCCCAAAGCCCGAGAACCAGGCTCCAGTATATACCGGAACGAATGAACCCGAAAAAGCCACCACGCTTGCGGGCAGCAGACTTCTTTTTTGGTTTACTTCGACGCACGGAACCAGCTTTTGGAGCCTGTTTGCGCTTGGTGGACTTCTTGGCTGATGGCACAGCACGGTCATCTGACGTTAAACGCAGTTCACCTGAAGAATTCGATTTGCGCGGAGCATCAAAGCTCGGCTCGATACGAGAGTTTTTTTTCTTACTACCAAACATGGAATTCCCAGCGGATTAATCGCGTCTCTATTTCACGCGCTCACGGTTAATATCGAGTGAACCAAAATTGCGGCTATTTAATGCAAATACCCTCTGAAGCCAGAAAAACGCACTGAGACCGTCAAAATCCTGTCCTCACAAAGGATTGATTAAAATTCGAATGATCACCTTAAATGGATATTAGGCAAACTGTGTTCCTATCGATTTCAATCGAAATCACGGACCAGCGCTATGCAGAAATACGCACTTTCCTCGTCGGACATTCAATCTGGAACCCGCATTGACTGGGTCGATTATGCAAAAGGATTTTGCATCCTGTTTGTTGTGATGATGCACTCAACGCTTGGCGTTGAAAAACATGCGTTCGAGAAAGGCATGGTTTCCGAAGGCACAATTGGGTGGATGAATTACATCGTCACATTTGCCCAACCGTTCCGGATGCCTGATTTCTTTCTGATCTCCGGTCTGTTTCTGGGACTGGTAATCGGACGGACATGGCTGCGTTACTTTGATCGCAAAGTCGTTCACTTCTTCTATTTTTACATTCTCTGGCTCGCCATCCAGTTTTCTTTCAGAACTATTGGTTGGGTCGGTGAAGGTTTAGGCCCTGTCGAGATCATGGGTAAGTTTGGCGTGGCGATGATCCAACCCTATGGAACGCTATGGTTCATTTATATGCTACCCATCATGTTCCTGATCACACGGTTGGTGAATAAAATTCACTGGAGCATTGTGCTGGGTGTTGCCGCACTATTGGAAATTGCACCCATTCACACGGGCTGGCTTCTGGTAGATGAATTTGCCGCCCGCTACGTCTATTTCTTTGCAGGATTTGCTTTGGCAAAACCAATCTTTGATCTGGCTGCATGGGCAAAAGAGAATGTATCAAAGGCGCTTGCCTATCTCGGCATATGGAGTGTGGTCAACGCGCTGATGACACTCACCGCATTTCCACTGGCGCTGGCTGGTCTTTATGAAGCCTTTGGTCGTGAAACACCGCCTAACATCGCCCACCTTCCATTTGTCTCATTGGCTTTGGGTGCAGCAGGGGCCGTCGCTGTGGTTTGTCTATGCGCCGTATTAAGCAAGTTCCGCTTTGCAAGCGTCTTGAAATATCTGGGCAGCCACTCGATTGTGGTCTATCTGGCATTCTTCCTGCCTATGGTGATTACCCGCGAAATCCTCTTTCGCTTTGCACCATGGATGGACTTGGGCACCATATCATTCATCGTTTTGATGGTGAGTGTCGTAAGCTCAATGATCGCTTGGGAATTCACCCGCATCACAGGCTGGTTCCGCTTCCTATTTATCCGGCCAAAATGGGCTTGGGTTGACCGGAGCGATAAACCCCGAAACGCGAAAGCCTCGCTACAACCTGCAGAATGAACAAAAAAGGCCTGAACTCATGTTCAGGCCTTGTTGATTGTTAGCTGGCAAGCGCCTGCATGATACGCGCCCAGGACCGCGCGCCTTTATGAAAGCTCTTCAGTTCGTATTTCTCATTCGGCGAATGGATACGATCATCATCCTGCGCAAAACCGATCAATAGAGAATCCATTTCCAGTATATTCTGGAAATGCCCCACCACAGGAATTGATCCACCCATTGCGGTTAAGGCAGTTTCTTTTTCCCATTCCTGCGTAAGCGCGGTAGCAGCTTTCTTCATTTCAGGCATGTCATAACCAAGATGAACCGCCGGACTGCCTCCATGCGGATCAAACGTCACAGAACAATCTGCTGGAAGGCATTCTTCTACATACTTTCTAAAGGATGCCCGGATTGCATCAGGGTCTTGCGTACCCACCAACCGGAAAGAAACTTTCGCATGAGCAATCGCAGGGATAACGGTCTTGAACCCCTCACCTGTATAGCCACCTTCAATACCGTTAAATTCGCATGTCGGACGTGACCAAACCTGCTCCAGAACAGAGCGTCCTTTTTCACCCGCAGGAACAGACAAGCCAACATCGCCTAAAAACTCTGATTCGCTAAAGCCTAATCCGTTCCACATCTCGATAATGTTCTCAGGCGTTTCAGGCACCCCTTCATAAAAGCCGGGAACCGTGCAACGTCCTTCATCATCGTGAAGACCTGATAGAATTTTGCTCAATACGCGAATGGGATTGGCTGCCGCAGAACCATACATGCCGGAATGCAAATCACGCGATGCGGCCTGCACAGTAAGCTGCTCACCAACCAGACCCCGCAACCCCGTACAAATCGCAGGCGTTTCCCGATCCCACATACCCGTATCACACACGAGTGCAAAATCGGCTTTCAACATATCCTTATTGGCTTCCAGAAACGGAATAAGCGATGGAGAACCGGATTCTTCTTCACCTTCAAAGAACAACGTCACGTTGATCGGCAAACCGCCTGTTTCACTTTTCCAGGCGCGACACGCTTCAACAAAAGTCATGAGCTGACCCTTATCGTCAGACGTTCCCCTACCCGTCATATGCTTTGAACCATCAGGCATTTCTTTTATCGAAGGCTCGAACGGCGGTTCATCCCATAAATTCAACGGATCAACCGGTTGCACATCATAATGGCCGTAAAACAGAACATGCGGCGCATCCTTTGGCCCGTCATGCTTGGCGACAACCATTGGGTGTCCGGGCGTTTCATGCAGTTTTGCATCAAATCCAATCGTCTTCAGATCAGCAACCAACCATTCTCCTGCAGACTTACAATCCGATACGAATTCAGGATCGGTAGAGATACTTTTGATTTTTAACAATTCAAACAAGCGCCCAAGCGCAGCATCTAAATTATCATCAATGTTATTAAGAACGGATTGGATTTCAGACATGGTTTACTCCTGATTTGAACGCACCATAATCCGGCAAAATGTGACTGTCATTGATTAAATCAGAAAGATGGCTGACTAGGGTCAGGACCCATTAATTAACGCACTATGGTGGCGATGAATTTGTTTGAATGACAGGCGTAGATGCGCAGGAAACCGTCCGGTTTTCAAGCATTTACAACGTATCAGTCGGGCAAATTCATCCCATCCGCAGGACAGACTGCTATGACTGCGATCTACAGCGTCAAAGCTTTTAACCGGGGGATGAAGCCCGCTTTACAAGCTTTTCCTTTTATATCTTGTCATATCAACTGCCATAGTGTGCTAATTAATGAGTCCTGACCCTAGACCGTTGCCGTTATGTCGGGGGAGGAGGGCGGCAACGGTCCGTATCAGTAAGTGGAGCAACCCAAAGGGCAGATGGGGTACTCCGGCTCTTGTTGTAAGGGAGGGAACAAGAGCAGTTGTTCTTCACAACTGATAGAGATATTGGATGTGGATAGCCCAATTTCAAGAATGATTTTGGTAACACCTGTTCACTGAAACGTGAGCTAAATTTCGGAGAGAAAAATGGCTAAAACACACGAATATCCATCGCGCGTTGTGTGGACTGGAAACACCGGAGCCGGAACCTCTTCCTATAAGTCGTATGAACGTTCTTGGGACATGGCAATCGAGGGAAAAGAAACGGTCCATTGTTCTAATGATCCCTTTCTTGGAGGCGAACCTTCAAAGTACAACCCAGAGGACATGCTGATCACCGCTCTGTCTTCATGTCATATGCTTTGGTACTTGCACCTGTGCTCACAGGCAAAGATTACCGTTTTAGCATATGAAGACAATCCCGTCGGTATCGGCGCATCAGAGCCTGATGGTTCAGGACAATTCTCAGAAGCAATTCTGCGTCCGAAAATCACCATCACAGCAGACAGCGATGCCGATAAAGCCGTTGCCATCCATGACAAGATTCACAACTATTGTTTTATTGCCCGCTCGGTGAATTTTCCGGTAAAATTTGAAGTTGAAGTCAACAAGCAGACTTAAAGCAAAGCTTAAGCCAGCAAGTCTTCTTTAACGAAGTTCAAACGGTCCTGCCCCCAGTGCATGAACTTGCCAACAAAGAATGTTGGCGCGCCAAATACACCCCGTGAAACTGCTTCTTCACCCACGTCAACCAGCGCCTGCTTGTTTGCAGGGTCATTTAGCTTTTCCATATACTCGGCAGGATCAATACCAATTTTAGTGAGGATAGTACCCATCACCGCCTGATCATTAATGTTCTCGTTATTTGCCCACATTGCATCAAACAGCGCATCACCCAGCGGCACAAAATGATCCGTCCCGACATAATTGTTCAGGCCCCGCATTGCATAAACTGAACTAAGCGGAAAATGCTCATTCATCTGAAACGGCACGTCGTATGTTTTCGCCCAGCGTTTCAAGTCACGAAACAACCATTTGCTTTTCGGCGGCACGGTGATCGGACTGGAACTACCCGCTCCTTCGAACACACCCGGCAAAAAAAATGGTCGGTAGTTGATATCAGCCCCTGTTTCTTCCAGAAGTTTGGGAAGTTGTGTCCAGGCCAGATAACTCGCAGGGCTTACAATATCAAAATAGAATTCAACCGTTTTACTCATCAAAAATTCTCCATCCAGGGGCGCAGGTCCATTTCAAAGGTCCAGCTATCTCGCGGCTGACAATGAACGTTCCAGTAGTTTTCAGCAATATGGATCGGGTCTAAAATTCCATCCTGATCTTTCTTTTCATAGGCTTTCGGCCAGAACTCGCGAATAAACTCCGTGTCGATTGCGCCATCAATAATAAAATGCGCCACATGAATCCCCTTAGGCCATAATTCACGCGCCAGACTTTGTGTCATCCCGCGCAGGGCAAATTTGGCACTGGCAAATGCAGCACCACCCGAAAACCCTTTCATACTGGCAGACGCACCCGTCACCAGAATACTGCCCGTTCCACGCGGGGTCATGCGTCGTGCTGCTTCGCGACAGGTGAGAAATCCTGCAAAGCAAGCAAGCTCCCATATTTTGGTAAACTTGCGCACTTCAATCTCTTCAAACGAGAACCGCACATTCGCACCAATATTGAACACCGCCACGTCTAGGGGCGCGATCTCGCTTTCTATCCGCTCGAATAAATCAACCATCTGCGCTTCATCACGGGCATCGCAGCCAATAGGGACAACCTCACCCCCTTCAGCCCTGATTTCTTCTGCCAGCGTATCCAGATGTTCCAATTTTCGGCGCACCGGAACCACCACATATCCCTCACGGGCAAAGCGTTTGGCAATCGCACCACCGGTTGCATCCCCTGCCCCGATGACCAAACAGGCCTTTTTCTTGTCAGACATTCATTCCTCCCTATGGTCAAAGTCTGCACACAGGCCTAAAACAGGGTCAATTGTTTTCTTGTTTTGGAGTGTCTGGATGAAGTCCGGTGACCACCTGTTTCTGGTTGATGGGTCAGCCTATATTTTTCGAGCCTATCACGCCTTACCACCACTTACGCGAAAGTCCGATGGCCTGCCTGTCGGAGCGGTATCCGGTTTCTGCAACATGCTTTGGAAACTCGTACAGGATGCACGCGACACATCCGTTGGTGTTGTACCTACGCATTTTGCAGTAATCTTTGATTATTCCTCCAAGACATTTCGCAATGAAATATTTCCTGAATACAAAGCAAACCGCGACGGCCCACCAGAAGATTTGCGCCCGCAATTTGCCTTGATCAGACAGGCAACCCGCGCCTTCAATCTTCCCTGTATCGAAACAGAAGGATACGAAGCAGACGACATCATCGCCACATACGTTAAAGAAGCCGTTGGCGTTGGCGGGGATGTGACCATCGTTTCATCAGACAAAGACCTGATGCAACTCGTAGGTCCAAACGTCATCATGTATGACACAATGAAAGACCGCCGCGTCGGTGTTGAAGAAGTCCATGAAAAATTTGGTGTGGGCCCTGAAAAGATGATCGACCTGCAATCCTTAGCAGGCGATTCCACCGACAATATTCCAGGCGTTCCCGGCATTGGCCCAAAGACTGCTGCTCAATTACTGGGCGAATATGGCGATCTGGAAACCCTGTTGGAAAGAGCCGGCGAAATCAAACAAAACAAACGCCGTGAAAACATGATCGAATTTGCTGATCAGGCCCGTTTATCCAAACAACTGGTCACCCTACGAAATGATGTTCCCCTAGATGTGCCGCTTGATGGATTGGTGTTGGAAGACCCCAATGGCCCAAAACTGATCTCGTTTTTAAAGGCGATGGAGTTTACCACGATCACCCGCAAAGTGGCCGAGGTAACGGACACAGACGCTGCAGCCATTGAAGCGGAACTGGTGGAAGTCGATGGCTATGACGCGCAACGTGGACCAGACCTTGATGCAGGCGCTACCCAAAGCAGCGATGCACCGGCGCTTAATTCTGCGCCCAGTAATAGGCCGCAAGATCTGGTCAAAGTCCGCGCCGACGAAGGTCTCGCAACCCAGATTGAGCCGGAAAGCTATGAATGTGTGCGAACACCTGAGCGCTTACAGGAATGGGTGGCGCAAATTTACGAAGAAGGTCTGGTAGCGGTTGATACCGAAACCAATTCACTGGACCCAATGCAAGCCGAACTGGTGGGCATTTCCCTTGCCACCAAACCGAGCATTGCTTGTTATATCCCGTTTACCCACAAGACCGGTCAGGATGATCTTTTAGGAGGAGGTTTAGCTGAAAACCAGATTGATCCAGCCCAAGCATTAGACATTCTAAAACCCGTACTTGAAGATTTCTCTATTTTAAAAATTGGTCAGAACCTGAAATTTGACTGGCTTGTTTTTTCTCAAAACGGAATCGAATTAAACGGCATGGACGACACGATGCTGCTATCCTATGTGCTGGATGCAGGACGCGGCGGACATGGCATGGACGATCTTGCAAAACGTCATCTTGGCCATACATGTATTTCGTACAAAGAACTGACAGGATCCGGCAAATCAGCCATCACCTTTGATTTTGTCGAAATCGATAAAGCCACCCGTTATGCAGCCGAAGACGCAGACGTAACCTTGCGCCTTTGGCGCGTGTTAAAACCGCGCCTGGCGGCCGAAGGCATGACCCATGTTTACGAACGTCTTGAACGTCCGCTGATTGATGTCGTAGCAAAAATGGAACAACGCGGCATCAGCGTTGATCGGCAAATCCTTTCTAGACTATCAGGCGAACTGGCTCAAGCTGCCGCCGGACTGGAATCAGAAATCCATGAGCTTGCTGGCGAGACTTTCAACATCGGATCGCCCAAACAATTGGGTGAAATTCTTTTTGGGAAAATGGGATTGCCAGGCGGCAAGAAAACCGCCACCGGACAATATTCAACGTCTGCGCAAGTACTGGAAGACATGGCAGCCGAAGGTCACGAATTGCCACGCAAAATTGTCGGCTGGCGGCAGTTAAGTAAACTCAAATCAACCTACACGGACGCATTGCCAAGTTTTATCGACGCAGACACCAAGCGGGTTCATACGTCATACTCCATGGCATCCACCTCTACAGGTCGTTTTTCTTCATCAGAACCAAACCTGCAAAATATCCCGATCCGCACAGCCGAAGGACGCAAGATCAGAACTGCTTTCATCGCAGCTGCTGGCAACAAGCTCGTCTCTGCTGACTACAGTCAGGTAGAATTACGCGTGCTTGCGCACATCGCCGATATCTCTCAATTGAAACAAGCCTTCGCCGATGGGTTAGACATTCATGCAATGACCGCATCCGAAATGTTCAACGAACCGATTGAGGGTATGGACCCAATGATGCGCCGCCGCGCCAAGGCTATTAACTTTGGCATTATTTACGGTATCTCCGCATTTGGTCTCGCAAACCAACTGGGTATTGGCCGTTCAGAAGCATCAGACTACATCAAAATGTATTTTGAACGCTTCCCCGGCATTCGCGATTATATGGATTCCACCAAAGAGTTCTGCCGTGAGCATGGATATGTCGAAACCATCTTTGGCCGCCGCGCGCACTATCCAGAAATCAAAGCATCAAACCCGCAAATGCGCGCCTTCAAAGAACGCGCTGCCATCAACGCACCAATCCAGGGCTCCGCCGCTGATATTATTCGTCGTGCAATGATCCGCATGGACGACGCGTTGGCAGATGCGGGCCTGTCAGCAAAAATGCTGTTACAGGTGCATGATGAATTGATTTTCGAACTGCCAGAAAACGAAGTCGAAAAAACCATCGAGACCGTGAAGTCGGTTATGGAAAACGCAACCATGCCCGCGCTTCAACTTTCCGTACCCTTACAGGTCGATGCTCAGGCAGCCAATAATTGGGATGAAGCACATTAGATATTTCAGCTTTAATCAATAGAGAAGACATAGGACACTCAATGACCAATCAAGCACCCGGCTTTGAAAAACATCCCGGTTACCATGTCACCATCGAACCCTGCACACATGACATTGCTGTCGTCGTGAACGGTAAGGAAGTGGGCAGGACTAACAAAGCGCTTGTTTTGAAAGAACAGGATTACCCAGACGTTTATTACTTTCCGATAGACGTGTTTCCTGCTGGTACTATCGAGAAAAGTGATCATTCCTCATATTGTCCGTTCAAGGGTGATGCATCGTATTTCCACTTCACCTTTGACGGGAAAACAAATGACAATGCCATCTGGTCCTATCAAAATCCGTTCGATGAAGCGCTACCCATAAAGGACCTCGTATCAATCTACTCAAAGGTAGCATCTATCAAAAAAGTTTGATGCGAATTGTAAGCCGAATGTTTCCACGCATTGCATCAACTCCTAACAACAACTTATGCTGCGAAAGCTTTGACCAAGCTGTTTTGATCAAACTCTCTTATGACGATTTGGTTGGATTGTAAGATTGCGCGAGCAAACGTCTTCGGTTATTCAGGCATCAAGCACCCATAGCTCAGCTGGATAGAGCGCTGCCCTCCGAAGGCAGAGGTCAGAGGTTCGAATCCTCTTGGGTGCGCCAAATTTTAAAATGTTTTACACCGTAGCACATAGCCCCAAAATGCGCCCTATACGATCTTCATACTGTGAGAAATGTTTTTCACAATCGTATAGTGATGTAGCCCTTCTTCACCCCCTTCACGACCATAGCCACTCCATTTAACCCCGCCAAAGGGTGTCTCGGGCAGGGATGCTTCAAGCGTGTTGATGGATAGATTGCCTGCTTCAATATCATGGCTGAGCTTATCGGCATTAGCGGCTGAATGCGTGAAGCCGTAAGCGGCAAGCCCGTAAGGCACACTATTGGCTTGGGCGATGCCCTCATCCAGATTTGCAATGGATTTCAGCACGGCAATCGGTCCAAAGGGCTCCTCGCGCATGATCAACGCATCATCAGGCACATTGGTCAGAACCGTTGGCTCGAAGAAAAACCCCTCGCCTTTTATTTTGGAACCACCCGCAAGCACATTTGCCCCACGCTGAACCGCATCAGCCACCATTTGCTCCAGCGCTTCAATCCGGCCCGCATGCGCAACCGGCCCCATCTGAGTATCTTCGGCAAGCGGATCACCAGTTTTCACCTGCTTGGCCTGATTTACAAACTCGTCAACAAAATCATCATAAATCGCCTCATGGACAAAGAACCGTGTGGGCGAGGTACACACCTGACCGGCATTTCTATATTTGCGAATTGCCGAGGATTTTCCTGCCTCACGCGGGTCAACATCATCGCAAACAATCACGGGAGCATGGCCGCCTAATTCCATCAATACAGGCGTCATATGTTCGGCCGCCAATTTCGTCAGGTGACGCCCAACACTGGTAGAACCTGTAAAGGCAACCAAACGCGTTTCTTCGCGTTCGATCAAAGCACTTGAAATATCCGATGGACGGCCAAAGACCATATTGAGAACACCAGCCGGAAGGCCCGCATCTTCAAACGCTTTTGCAATATGAACTGCTCCTGCAGGTGTTTCTTCAGCAGGCTTGATGACAATCGAACACCCAGAGGCCAAAGCGCCAGCGATTTTGCGGGCAGGCTGGCTCATCGGAAAATTCCACGGTGAGAATGCTGCCACACACCCAATAGGCTCCCGAACCACATGATAGCGAACACCGGGCGCACTTGGAATAACACGACCATAGAGCCGTTGCGCTTCACCTGCATCCCATTCAAAAAACTCGCATCCGCGAATAACTTCCAAACGGGATTGTTTGATTGGCTTGCCCAATTCTTGCGAAATTGATTGTGCGATTTCTTCCTGACGCTCACGCATCAATTGCGATGCTTTCAGTATAATCTGGCTGCGTTGAACAGGAGGCGTTTTACTCCAGATCTTAAATCCATCATTGGCGGCATTGACCGCATCATCCAAATCTTGCTGATCGGCAATTGGCAACAAACCAAGCTGTGTACCATTAGATGGATTGATGATGGGAAGTGTCTCTTTCGTTGAACGCCACTGACCGCCAATAAAAAGTTGAATTTCAGGATAAGATGGCATTCGACGCTTCCTCAATTCATCAGGCGTATCTACTAAATAAACCCGCCTTTGATCAGCGGTCATAATAGAAGGCTACAGAGCAAGCCTTCAAATGAATTCAGAGAAGATTGATATCATAAAATAGAATATCAAATAGTGCCCGTGTAGAGCACTTTATCCAATAGATGACCTGCAGGAGCGTAGTAAAACTACGTCCCACATCGACAATGATTATACTCTGATCATTAGAAAAAACTGGAGCGGGCGATGAGATTCGAACTCACGACCCTCACCTTGGCAAGGTGATGCTCTACCCCTGAGCTACGCCCGCTTACGCGACAAGCGCTCCGGTTGCGGGTATGCCGCACAGTGAATGAAATTGCAACCGCTTTATTGTATCAAAGTTAATTGAGTTTCAACGATCAGTGGCGCTGGCAAGTCAAAGCAATTTCACGCACCATCAAGCAATATCCAAACCCCATTGAAATCAGCAAGATACTTAAATATCACAGGGCATCATCGACCTGAAAACCGCACACTCAAACGGGTCTGAATTTGGAGTTTGTCATGCCAGTAACGCGCGAAGAATTGCTTTTACAATTAGACCAGTTGGGAATTGAGACGACCACCCATGATCATGAGGCGGTGTTTACGGTCGAAGAATCAACCAAAATCAAACAAGAAATACCCGGCGGGCACACCAAAAACCTGTTCCTGAAAGACAAAAAGGGTAAGTTCTTTTTAATCGTGATGGAGGGTTCAGCCACCGTAAAACTCAATCAGGTTCACGGGCTGATTGGCGCGTCTGGCCGGGTGTCATTTGGAAAACCCGAAGCCCTTATGGAATTGCTGGGCGTAAAGCCCGGGTCCGTGACTGCTTTTGCGCCCATCAATGACACGGAAAATCAGGTCAAAGTAATCATCGACGAGCCCTTGCTGCGGCATGATCTTATCAATTGCCATCCATTGACGAACGAGGCGACAACCACCATTTCTAAGCCTGACCTGTTGAAGTTTCTAGAACATATCAATCATTCGCCTGAAATTATTCAGGTGTCCGAAGATGGAGAACCCGCATGAGCAATGATGAATTTGGTACGAGCGGCAACGCCTATAACACAAGCATTTCATTGGGTGATGCCGGATCGGCACAGCCTGCAACAACTGGCGGCATAAAAGATATTTCAACACAGGAGTTTGTCGCAGAGGTCATTGAGCCTTCCCAACAGATTCCGGTTCTGGTTGATTTTTGGGCGCCATGGTGTGGACCGTGTAAACAGCTTGCACCCGCTCTGGAAAAAGCTGTGGCTGAAACCCGCGGTCGTATCAAGCTTGTAAAAATGGACATTGATAAACATCCTGAAATCCCTGGCCAAATGGGCATTCAATCCATCCCTGCTGTCGTTGCATTCGTAAACGGACGCCCAGGCGATATGTTCATGGGCGCTAAGCCAGAGAGTGAAATCAAAGAATTCATCTCAAAACTAATTGGTCCAAGCGATGAAGACGACCAGATCGAGCAATTGCTGGACCATGCTGCACAATTGGTTGAGCAAGGCGCAATTGGCGATGCGGGAAGCATTTACGGGCAAATTCTCACTATTGATCCAAATAACCTGAAAGCCATTGCCGCAGTAGGCCATCTATATCTGTCAGAAAACAATATGGATGGCGCAAAAGGTGTGCTGTCCAATTTGTCCGAGGACGATTTGAAAGATAGTGATATTGTCTCTCTTGTCTCGGCAATTGATCTTGCCGAGCAGGCAGATGGCTTGGCTGATCATACTGAACTACAGGCAACTATTGAAAAAAATCCTGACGACCATCAAACCCGTTTCGATCTTGCAATCGCAATGAACGCGTCAGGAAACCGCGAAGAAGCGGCAGATCATTTGCTCGATATCATGAAGCGGATGCCGGGATGGAATGACGATGCAGCACGGACTCAACTGCTACAATTCTTTGAAGCTTGGGGTCTAACAGACGAAACAACGGTTTCTTCACGGCGCAAACTATCTGCACTCTTGTTTTCTTGATTTTGCAATAAATTGACTGAAACATGCGTCAAAATTGCTAAAACCCTTGAGAATTTGAACTTGTGACACAAATTCAAGTGTGTTGAAATATTTCAGCTCAAAATTGGCTTGATACCAAATTATGAGCCAAATTGTATTTTTAGTAGGTTCTCGAAGAGGCCATCGTTAAATACTGCTAGGGAAGTAACACGTGATAAAAGCCGGAAATGCATCTTACAGTGGCGTCAGGGATTTTCCCGAGACGATCCCTGTATTCCCGTTAACGGGCGCGTTGTTATTGCCTGGCGGGCATATGCCTCTGAATATTTTTGAACCGCGTTATCTCCAGATGATTACCGATGCCATGCAAGATCACAAGCTGGTGGGTATGATCCAACCTGATCTTAAGAATAAAAATACAAGCTCTGACGTACCACCCTTATCGCAAGTGGGTTGTATCGGGCGCATCACTGCATG
>CAZEPF010000062.1:0-1254 GCA_964514045.1 uncultured Rhizobiaceae bacterium
TGAAATCAAAAATCCAACCCATCAAATCGATGCAATCCAAGACAGAAACGCTCTAGGTCGCTTAATGGGTTATTTTGCCTGACCAGCAGAACCACGGATCCTTAAACTTAGCTCAACCTTCATATGAAACGGTTGGGGTTGCAATCCACTGTCATTCATTTTTACCAAAGCATCAGCAGCCAATGTACCAATCTTTTTTGCGGGCAGTCTAACCGTTGTAAGTCCTGGTTCCATATGGGCAGAGCCGCGAAAGTCTCCAATCCCAACAATTGATATATCGCTGGGAACACGAACACCTAACGCTTGACAGGCAAAGATAACGCCATGAGAAATTATATCATTTCCGCATACGATTGCCGATGGGCGATGCTGCGATAAAATGGTTTTTGCAAGTTTCTTAGCTTCCCCAATATCATACGCACATTGATAAACAGCTTTAGAATCGAATTCTACTTGCACATCCGAAAGAGCCTGTTTTGCTCCTTCTAATCGGTCCCGTGCTCTGTCATTGCGATCGGTTTGCGGAAATATAAAACATATATCTCGGTGTCCAAGGTCAAGAAGATGCTGAGTGACAATATAGCCGGCTTCATGATTGTCGGCGCCGATACAAGGAAGTTCAGAAGCTTTGGAATAATTCCAGATCGAGATCACTGGAATATCTCGTTGACTTAGCATATTGAGCGGCACCATTTCATGATCAAAGCCAACAAGTGCGATGCCGTCGATACGCCTTTCCAGTAGGGACCGCACAATGGCGACTTCGCGATCAAGATCATAACCATGTGCGGCTATCAGCATAGTGCGGTCATGTTCCAGTAATTGCGTAGAAAACGCCTCAATCAATTCCGCAAAAATAGCATTATCAATCGTTGGTACAATCAATCCAATCGTTCCCGAAAAGCGGTTATGCATCGAGCCCGCCATTCTGTCGCGGATATAACCTAGCTCATTCGCAGCACTTTCAATTCGCTTGCGTGTGGGTAGGCGAACGATCTCGGGGTCGTTGAAATAGCGTGATACGGTTGCAGGCGATACATTTGCTCTTGCAGCAACTTCAACAATTCCCGGTGCTCCTTTACGGGAGCGAATTCGTTTGTTCATTGATATACATTCCAAAATGAAAACGTTTGCATTCTTATTTTCATTACATAGTTTTTAATGTGTAGCCAGCGATTAGGCGATGGGGAGTCGCTAACTCTGGCTGATCTTGGGAGGGATCAATTAAGAATGGAATTTTTGGGCTATTTTGGT
>CAZEPF010000062.1:1264-14987 GCA_964514045.1 uncultured Rhizobiaceae bacterium
GTTTGAGCCAACTGCTTTTTTGTTACTATTGGGGGGGACAATTGGCGGTTTGATTTTGGGGGCAACGCCGGGCCTTTCGCCAACAATGGCAGTGGCTCTTCTTATTCCATTTACATTTCAGCTTGAGCCGACACAGGGGCTTATTTTGCTGGGTGCAGCCTATACATCAACCGTGGCTGGGGGAGCTGTAAGCGCAATTCTGCTCAAGATACCGGGGGCACCGGCTAACATAGCAACTGCCCTCGATGGGCATGAAATGGCAAAGAACGGGCAGGGTGCTAGAGCGCTTCATATGTCTTTTATGGCGTCCGGCGTTGGTGGCATTATTGGTGTATTTTTGCTGATTTTCCTAACGCCGGTCTTAGCGCAATGGGCACTTGCTTTTGGTCCTTCCCATTTATTCTGGATGGCTATTCTGGGCGTTACAGTTATTGGATCATTGGATTCTAAATCTTTCGTAAAGGGGCTACTCTCCGGCTGTATCGGTCTTTGGCTCTCGATGATCGGGTATGATGACATCCAAGGCGCTCAGCGGTTTATCTTTGCCGATGCTTTAACTGGCGGCATCAATATCATTTCAGCACTCATCGGAATTTTCGCAATTCCGCAAGTCATCGAAATGTTTTCCAAGGGTAGGGTGCTTGCTTCTATTTCTGCCCTTGAAGTAGAAAAACAATCCATCGGCGCGTCGCTGAAAGAGACCTTTGTATACAAGCGCGCTTTGGCAATCGGAACGGTTTGCGGGTCTGTAATCGGACTTATCCCTGGTGTTGGCGGGCAAATTGCCGGACTACTTGCTTACGATCAGGCCAAGAAATTCTCACCGGAAAGAAACGAGTTTGGAACAGGATATCCAGAGGGCGTTATTGCTGCCGAGTCTGCAAATAATGCTATGGTTGGTCCTTCACTCGTGCCTCTACTAACGCTATCTATCCCAGGCAGTCCAACCGCAGCAGTGCTTCTTGGTGGACTGTTAATTCATGGAATTTTTCCGGGAACTGACCTCTTTGACAATCATCCGCAAGTAGCTTGGACGTTCATCAACTCAATGTTGATTGGTCAGATATTGATGGTGATCTTCGGAATTTATATCGCCAGCTATGCGGCAAAGGTTGCTAAGATTCCAACACCAATAATGGCGGCTGCAGTGATGGTCTTGGCGTTGTTTGGCTCATACTCAATCCAGCAATCCTTTGGGGATGTACAAATTATGCTGTGCCTCGGATTTGGCATGTACTTCCTTGAAAAATTCGGCTTCTCAGCTGCGCCATTGGTTTTGGGCCTTATCTTGGGGCCGATCGCAGAAGCAAACTTTACCCAAGGCAGTATGATCGCCAATGCAACAGACGGAGTTCTGCCATACTTTTTCTATGGACCGTTGAACCTGTTCCTGATCGCATTGGTATGTGCATCAATTGCTTATAGTTTTTGGGCATCCATGATTGCGACACCAATACCCAAGTCAACTGTGGAGGCTGCACAATGAAAGCAAGTATTGCTGAACATCGCCTCGCATCCGCTGCGATCTTAATTGTTGCTTCTTGGGTGACTTACATTAGCTTCACAGGCCAACCCGTCGAAGCATTTTTATTCCCGCGTATTATCGCGGTAGTGATGTTTGCCTTAGCGGCATGGAATTTCTTCAGAGCGGTTACCGGCGTCTCAAAAGTTGGCGAAGGTGTATCATGGAACCTTGCCAAAACAATTTTACCGGGGATCATCATCGTTATCGCGTACATTTTTTTCCTAGCAAAGTTTCTAGGTTTTTATGTCTCTTCATTCGCAGCTTTTGTTGCAATTTACGCTGTCTATGATCCAGCACCTCACACAAATATCATTTCATGGATTAAGCGCAGTGTTACGGCACTACTTTTCGTGGCCATTATGTATGGCTTGTTCAATCTATTACTTAAAGTTCAAACGCCGAGAGGCATATTATTCTGATCCATCGGGTCAGATCATCTGGGAGGAAGTAAAATGAAAAAACTATTAGCCACGTTGGCATTCACAACTGCAATTGCAGCTACTGGCTGGGGTATTGCCCAAGCTGCAGATTATCCGGATCGGCCAATTGGTGTTGCCGTTTCATATGGCGCTGGAGGTGCTACGGATTTTCAAGCGCGCATTGTTACTATGGTTGCGGGCAATGAAGATATTTTGGGCCAACCGATGTATATCATCAACAAGCCTGGTGCTGGTGGGCGTGTAGGCTGGAACTGGTTTGCAACAGAAGCAGATTCAGATGGCTACACCCTGTCTGCCTATAACATCCCTCACTTTATTGCCCAGTCTATCAAAGGAGGGGTAAACTATTCAGCTGACTCTTTTGAGCCAATTGCAAACTGGGGTGAAGATCCAGCTGTTGTTGTGGTTCCAAAAGACAGCCCATACAATACAATGGGTGAGTTGATCGACTACGCAAAAGCAAATCCGGGCAAAGTAACAACATCAGGCGCTGGTCTGTTTGTTGGCCACCACATTGCTGCTTTGCAAATTGAAAAAGCATGTGCCTGTAAAATCGCCTACATTCCAACAAAAGGTGGTGGCGCGGCTGCAATGAAAGCCGTTGTCGCAGGTGATGTGATTGCTGGGATTAACAACCTATCGGACGCTTATCGTGCCCGTGAATCTGGTAATGTCAAAATCCTGGGTGTAGCGGACTTGAAGCGTAATGATGCCTTCTTGCCAGACGTTCCTACATTGAAGGAAGCAGGCTTGGATGTTGACAATTCATCGGTCAACTATCGTGGCTTAATGGTCAAAAAAGGAACGCCTCAAGAAGTCATCGATAAATTGGCAGCTCAAGTACCAATGATGTTCAAGCACAAGCGTGTTGCTGGCAAAATGTCAGCTGGCGGTTCGCCAATGAACATCATGACTCGTGATGAGGTGAAAGCCATGTGGGCAGCCCGCGAAGAAACTCTGAAAGAGCTTCTGGCTGGTCTCTAGTTAAAATATCAAAATAGTGCAGGTGGCAGTCAGTGCCATCTGCAACTCAAATACCTAATTTGAAAGTGCTTAAAATATGGCTGCCCCTCAACAAATTCATGCTGCTTCAGATGACGAACTGATCGTTGACGAACTAATTGAGCGAGCTCGCATTGCGCAGCAGGACTTTGAAAAAGGAGCAGATCAGGAAAGATACGACCGTGCCGCATTGGCGGCTGCATGGGCGCTTATGGAACCTGCGCGAAACGAAGAATTGGCCACCCTTGCAGTTGAAACAACAGGGCTAGGCAATGTTAAAGACAAGATCACTAAAAACCATCGTAAAACTCTTGGCGTATTACGCGATATCAAACATTCAAAAACCACGGGTATTATCAGCGATGATAAAGCGACCGGCATTACAGAAATTGCTAGACCGGTTGGTGTTGTTGGTGCAGTCGTTCCCTCAACCAATCCGGTTGCCACTCCGACCAATAATGTGGTCAACGCACTAAAATGCGGCAATGCGATTATTCTGTCACCTTCACCAAAAGGGTCGGTCGCGTGCGAAAAACTACTTTCTTATATGCATGCCGAATTTGACAAAATTGGCGTAAGCCATGATCTGGTTCAAATGATCCCGTCGCCTGTCTCAAAAGCAAAAGCACAGCGCTTGATGGAAAAAGCTGATTTGCTGGTTGTGACGGGGAGTCAGAATAATGTTCATCGCGCTTACTCGTCTGGTACGCCTGCAATTGGTGTTGGTGCAGGCAATGTCACCGTTATTATCGATGAAACTGCTGATCTGAAATCAGCAGCAGAAAAAATAACTGCTTCAAAGACCTTTGATAATTCTACCTCCTGTTCGTCGGAAAATTCCATCATCCTAGTCGATGCCATCCATGATGACTTCGTGAAGGCCCTTCACGAAGCGGGGGGGCGGCTGCTGGACCGTTCAAACAGTAATCAATTGAAGGCAGCGCTTTTTCAGGATGGCGGACTAAGCCGCACTATCATTGCGCAAGATATTGATAAGGTAATCACAGAAGCAAAGATTGATGTTGTGGACGCTGATAGTGCCAAGTTTCTTCTGGTTGAAGGCGATGGTATTGGCGTTGAATATCCAGAGTCTGGTGAAAAACTCTCTCTAGTGGCAACGCTTTACCAGGCCAAAGATTTTGCCGAGGCAACAGCAATTGCAACAAAAATTCTGAACCATCAGGGAGCAGGCCATTCTGTAGGCATTCATACTTCACAGGACGCAAGGGCAGTGCAGTTGGGAACTGAAATGCCGACCTGTCGGGTGATCGTCAATCAAGCACATTGTTTTGCAACCGGTGGTTCTTTTGATAACGCGATGCCTTTTTCTCTGTCCATGGGCTGCGGGTCTTGGGGTGGCAACTCAATTGATGAAAACTTCAATCACACCCACCTAATGAATATCACAAAGATTGTTCGACCTATTGCTTTGAATGAGCCCAGTCTTGATGAGATATTCGGTGGGTATTGGCAGGCTGCGGGACAATGAATGCGTCTCTGGACTTTGTTATTTCTGACCGAAAATCAATTTATGATCTCATAAATGAACACGCACGGTTTTCGCCGGATAAATTGTTTTTGTCCGACCCGATTAGCGGAGTATCGCTAACTTATTCAGAACTTTGCCGAAGAGTGAAATCTGTAGCTGCGTGTATTGATTCAAAGGGAATAAAGCCCGGAGAAGCTGTGGCCTATGCCATGAGCAATTCTGTCGACACAGCAACCGCAATCCTTGGCATTTTATATGGTGGATATCTGGCGACGGCAATAAATCTAGTGGCCGGAAATAGCGTCATTGAATATGTCTTGGAACATTCAGAAGCCAAATTGGTTTTTACGAATGATGCTGGCCAACGTGCAATACAAGAGCCACTATCCAAGCTTTCAAATATTACGACTGTGTCTGTATCAAGTGTTTTATCGGACCAAAGCGGTGAAGCTTTAGAGCATCTATCAGGCGGTGAAGACGGTGGTTTATTAATGTATACTTCTGGCACAACAGGGCGACCGAAAGGCGTAGTGCTATCGCAAGGAAATCTACTTGCTGGCGGTGCAAACACTGCAATTGCCCATAAATTAACCGCTACAGATTGCGGGATGTGCGTTCTGCCACTTTATCATATCAACGGATTATGCGTGACCGTGATGGGCGCATTGGTGTCTGGCGGGACGCTTATCATCCCACCAAAGTTTTCAGTCACTACGTTTTGGGAAAATATAATATCCGAAAACTGCACATGGTTTTCAGTTGTGCCGACACAAATTTCTTATTTGTTGCATGATAAATCATCTGTTCCTGATCACGATCAACTCGCCAATGTCAGGTTTGGCAGGTCTGCCTCTGCGCCGCTTTCACCGGATGTGCAAACAAGTTTTGAAAATACCTTTAATATTCCTATCATCGAGACAATGGGATTAACCGAAACTGCGGCGCAGATTTTATCCAATCCCTTGCCGCCTGGAACCCGAAAAATTGGCTCGCCTGGTATTCCCTTCGGTAATGAGGTCGCAATTGCTGACCCACAGCAAAATGAGTTGCCGTATGGCATTGAGGGTGAAGTTTTGGTGCGTGGTCCCAATGTGATGCAGTTTTACTTAAAAAATGAAGCCGCTACCTCAGAGGCAATTACATCTGCGGGCTGGCTTAGAACAGGCGATCTTGGCCGGATGGATGAGGATGGTTATGTGTTCATAACCGGGCGTTTGAAAGAGCTGATCATTAAAGGTGGAGAGAACATTGCTCCACGCGAAATAGACGAAGCATTGTACACGCATCCAGACGTGGTTGAGGCAGCAGCCTTTGCTAAGAAATGCGATAATTATGGTGAGAGAGTTGAAGCTGCAGTCATGGTTTCGCAAGGCTCAAAGCTCCTTGAAGAAAATCTTATCAGTTTGTGCCGAGAAAAATTAGGCGCTTACAAATGCCCCGATAGAATTCACTTTTTGCCGGAATTGCCGAAGGGCCCTTCGGGCAAAATTCAACGGATTAAACTAGCAGAATTATATCGCTGATAAGCATTTACGACGTCAGTAAATTGGCGTTGTTTTTCTGCAGGTAATTTTTGTTGCCCAATGCCTTTATGATTAGGCGTTACCGAAGCAGAACTGCGTAATAGTCTGCTTTATTTCGAGTGAAATTGCTGCGACAGATTTATGTCGTTTACAGGCTTTGCCAGATTTACGACCAATCAATACATTGATCCAGAGGTGAAAAATGGATGGTGTCGCTGAACTCAAGAAAAACGCGTCGGTTCCTTTCGAGCAGGCGAGGGCAATGCCGCCTTCCGTTTATACTTCGCCAGAATTTCTGAAACGCGAACTTAGCGATATCTTTTCTAAGGATTGGTTTTGTGTTGGTCGAGCGTCAGCATTGGAGAATGCTGGAGATTATGTGACGCTAGACTTGGCCGAGCAGCCGATCATTGTGTTGCGTGATGGTGAGGGTGCGCTCAAGGCCATGTCGAATGTCTGCCGCCATCGCATGTCCACCTTGCTGGAAGGCCGGGGCAATGCGCGCGCAATTGTGTGCCCCTATCATGCTTGGACTTACAATCTAGATGGATCATTGCGTGGTGCTCCGGCGATGACCCTGAATGAGGGGTTTTGCAAAGAAAATTACAAACTGCCTCAAGTGCGTTGTGAAGAATGGCTGGGCTGGGTGTTTGTCACACTCAACCCGAAAGCCGATACGGTTGCTAAACAACTGACTAAAGTTGAAGAACTCGTCGGTGATTACGATATGCAGAACTATACAGAGACGTTTTTTGAAACGCATGTATGGGATACAAACTGGAAGGTGTTGGCAGAAAACTTCATGGAAAGTTATCACCTGCCAGTCTGTCATGCTGGTACAATTGGCGGACTTTCTAAGCTTGAAGAAATGATCTGCCCTCCGGGTGAAGATGCTTTCAATTATCACACTATTCTCAAAGATGACTCGTTGAAGATTGCAATGGCGCACGCTAACAACAAGCGCCTTCACGGTGAACGCCGCCGGACAACATATCTCCTAGCAATTTATCCAAGTCTTATGATCACCCTGACGCCGGGATATTTCTGGTATCTAACCTTACATCCTGAGGGTGTAGGGAAGGTCAGAATTGGTTTTGGCGGCGGCATGTCAAAAGACTACGTTGATGATCCTGATGCGCAGGCTAATTTCACGCAGTTGAAAACCCTGCTTGATGAAGTGAATGTCGAAGACAAGGGGTGTACTGAAAAAGTGTATCGTGGCTTAAGTTCGAGCAGTGCTGAACCTGGACACTTGTCTCATCTCGAACGCCCCAATTATGACTTCGCACAATATATCAACAAACGGCTTCAAGAAGCATAATTTGGATTAGATCGAAATCCATCAAAAAGGATAGTTCATTGGCACATACGCGCATTCGCAAGTTTAATACCAAGGAAACTTATCCTGAGCAGAATCTTGATAATGATCTCGCTCAAGCTGTTGTAACGCAGGGTGGAAAAACCGTGTGGCTGCGTGGCCAATGCCCGCAAAATCTTGACGACGCAAAGAACATCGATAGTCATGATCCGGTCGAGCAAACCCACAAAGTAATGCAAAATATCAAGCAGCTGATCGAAGAAGCTGGCGGTGAGATGGAGCACCTTGTGAAAGTGGTGGTCTACATAACCGATGTAAGACATCGTGAGGCCGTGTACCGCACCATGGGAGATTACATAAAAGGCGTTCATCCGGTCTCGACAGGACTTGTTGTTCAGGCGTTGGCCCGACCCGAATGGCTGGTCGAAATTGATGGAACAGCGGTAATACCAGAATGACGTTTTCTCTTGTTGCACGATGCGCTGATACAGGCATGTTTGGGGTGGCTATTTCGTCTTCTTCGCCTGCTGTCGCTGCGCGGTGTTCATATACAAGAGCAGGTATCGGTGCCGTCGCCAGTCAGAACATCACTGACCCAACGCTTGGACCACTGACATTGGATTTGATGCAAAAGGGTCTGAGTGCTGAAAAGGCTATTGCGCAGGTTCAGTCCCGTTCTTCGCACATTGAATATCGGCAAGTATTGGCCATTGATGCCAATGGTAAGACGGCCATTCATTCGGGGCCAAACTCTTTGGGGATTTGGACAGATGCTTCAGGAGACAATGTAGTATCTGCCGGAAACCTTCTTGCAAATGACACTGTCCCAAGTGCGGTCGTGAAAGAGTTTGAAGGCAGCAGAGGTCATTTGGGTGACCGATTGATTGCAGCGATGAAAGCAGGTCTTGCCGCCGGTGGGGAAGCTGGGCCGTTGCACTCTGCTGGGATGCAACTTTGCGACACGGTCTCTTGGCCGGTTGCTGACCTAAGGTGCGATTGGACTGAACATTGTCCTATCGAAGAAATTTCAAAAGCATGGGAAATTTACAAACCTCAATTGGATGCCTATGTGCAACGCGCACTCGATCCAAGAGAGGCTCCTTCATACGGAGTGCCTGGTGATGAATGAGCACAAAGAAACGTCATATTGGTTATCGCAATATATAACGCCCTTTAGGAAACAACTGGCAACAATAGCTGCTGCACCTGCAGACGCCCCCCAAGGCCTGCCCGGGTCTTTTTACGCCGATCAATATTATTTTGAATACGAGTGCAAAACACTGTTACGTAAGGGTTGGCACTGCGTTGGTCGGGCAGATGAAGTCAAAGAAATAGGCGACTATTTTACGCTCCACCTGCTGGGTGAGCCGATTATTATTGTACGCGGAGAGCATGGAATAAAAGCCCTGTCAAACGTATGTCGGCATAGGGGAATGCGTCTGGTTGAAGATACCGGAAGCACCAAGCGTTTTGTGTGTCCCTATCATGCTTGGATGTACGATACGAATGGCGTGCTTTTACGTGCATCACGAATGAAGAACGCGGGCTTTGATGCAAAGATTTGTAAACTGGGCGAGTTTCAAACAATTGAGCGTTTTGGTTTTGTATATATTTGTCTTTCTGATGAGGCTCCGGATTTTGATAACTCTGTAGAGGGGCTCGAAACCCTGATCGGTAATTATGAGCCTGAGAATTATGACCTCGTCCATACCGCCACAGAAATTTGGAACACGAACTGGAAATGTCTGGTTGAAAATTTCATGGAAGGCTATCACCTATCAGTTGTTCATCCGCAAACCCTGCATGGCTACACACCGACAGGTTTAAGCAATAAGGCTGCATCTGGCGAGAGTTTCACCAGCTACTATGCAAACTACCCACAAGACGTTGAGTATCGAGGGCAGGGTGCGCCTGGATTGACGCCAGAGACACGCCACCGCTCTACGCTTTTTTCTGTGTTTCCCTGTCAGGTGGTAAGCGTGGCTGCATCGCTTCTTGTGTCCCTTTCAATACGCCCACTTACGGCTGGGTCCATTGAAGTAAAGTGGACCATGTCCGCCTATAAAAGTGAGTTGGAAGAAGATACCGTCAAGCAACGGATAGCCCTTTGGGAAGAGGTCAATCGCGAAGACCGCGAGAAACTGGAGATCATGCAGAAGTCGTTTGGCTCCGTCTTTGCCAATTGTGGCCCCTTGGCAGAAGCTGACTATGAGGGAACGGTACTTGATTTTCTGCATTGGCTTGCAAGGCAGGATGCTATGCAAACGGATCATCTCTGAACCAGATTTATCTTTGCTATCAGGTAAGCTTCATTTATGCCGCTTCGTTATACATTCAGACAATTAGAGTATCTTGTTGCAGTGGGTGATGCTGGAACCATCGCGCTTGCTTCAGAACGGGTAAGCATATCGTCTCCGTCTATTTCTGCTGCGATTAGTCAATTGGAGGCAGAGTTTGGAGTTCAAATATTTGTCCGTCACCATGCACAAGGTCTTTCATTAACGCCGGGTGGTAGACGCATCTATAATGAAGCCAAACGTATTCTGGATGACGCGGCAGCTCTTAGCGACCTAGCGAATGATATTACAGATAAGCCGCGCGGTCCGATTTCTATTGGAGCCCTTAATACGATTGCACCTTTGGTCAGTGCTTCTATCCGCCGGTCATTCGAAGCTGAATATTCAGATGCTTCGGTGTCATTGCGAGAAGGACATCAGGCAAGTCTTTTCAATATGCTGGGAAGAGCGGAGATTGATCTGGCAATTACCTATGACATGGGCATTCCAAAAGACATTGCATTTGATGAGCTTGTCTCATTACCTCCGTATGTCATGCTGGCTGCTGACCACGATCTTGCGAGTAAAAAGACAGTCTCCCTAAGTGATCTGGAATTAGAAGCTATGGTTTTGCTCGACCTGCCAATCAGCCGAGAGTATTTCCTTTCAATTTTCCAAGCCATTGGATTACGGCCAAAGATTGCGGATCGTACGTGTGATATGTCAGTTGTCCGGAGTCTGGTGGCTAACGGATATGGCTACAGTCTGGTAAACATGCGCACCCGCTCGGAATTTGCACCTGACGGTGAGCGACTCACATTCTTACGCCTGGAAGATGAAATACGTCCCCTAGTATTGGGATTGGCTACAAAGCAGGTTGAGCATCGTTCTCGAATTGTAAGCGCGTTCTACGAGCATGCAAAATATCTCTTTGAGAACGACAAATTATCAGGCGTTGAGTTGCCAACTGACAATAACTGACCCTAGATGCCCGCTTCCAGTCGCGCCAATAGTTCATCCATCATGTGATCGCATTTCGTGAGTTGCTCTAGGGCAATAAACTCGTCTGGCTTATGGCCTTGCGACATGGAGCCTGGCCCGCAAACCACTGTTGGTATTCCTAATTCTTTTGAGAATAACCCGCCTTCTGTTCCGAACGCCACTTTCATTGTCGAGTTTGATCCAGTCAATGATTTGACGAAGCTAACAATATCAGCGTCTTTTGCCGTGCTAAGAGGCGGGTATGTATTGGTAACTTTGATATAAATAGCTGCCTCCGGAAAGTCTTCTTTCAAAGGCGCAAGAAGCATTTCAGCGTGTTCTGAAATTTGACCAAGAAGCTCGTCTGGATCATCTTGTGGAAGGTTCCTGATCTCAAACTTCATCTTTGCAAGATTTGGTACGATATTCAGAGCAATCCCACCTTCGATCTGCCCAACGTGAAGCGTTGTATAGGGAACATCATAGTCTTCATCATGTGAAGCATTCGCGGCGATATCAGCCTGCATTTCCCGAATATTTGACGCCATGTCACACACCAAGTGGAGAGCATTTAATGCCGTGGGCGCAAGTGCAGAATGGGCTTCTCTGCCCGTGCAAGTTACTTGACAAGCGGTTTTACCCTTATGCCCTGTTGCAACTGACATCAAAGTAGGCTCGCCCACGATGCAAAACTTAGGTGTAAAAGGCGCATTTTTCAGCATGTCGATCATGGAGCGTACTCCAACACAGCCAATCTCTTCGTCATAGGAAAATGCAAGATGCAGGGGTGTTTTAAGATTTTTATCTGCAGCATTGAATGCCATACGCATGGCACAAGCAACAAACCCTTTCATGTCAGTCGTGCCACGACCGAATAAATTTCCATCCTTCTCGGTCAATTCAAAAGGAGGAACGGTCCAGTTTTGCCCTTCCACTGGAACAACATCCGTATGGCCAGATAACATAACGCCGGGAATATCCTTTGGCCCTATAGTAGCGTAAAGGTTGGCTTTAGGTTCTTTTGCATCGTCAATGAGTGTTACGTCTGCGCCAATGCTTTGAAGATGGCTGGCACAGAATTCAATCAGCGCTCGATTAGGGTTAGCGCTAATGGTTGGAAATGCGATGAGTTCCTTGAGAAAATCCCTTGAATTCATGTTTTATAATCTCTCAAGAACGCTGTGCGATATGGGACGCCAAATATTTGGCATCTTCCCACACTCCCCATATAAATGAAGACCCCCGCATGGAAAGCCAAGGCAGTCCAAGAAAGTAAACGCCCGGTTCCGTTGATACACCTTTTTCGTGAGCGGGTTTGCCTTGCGCATCAAACGCATCAACATCCAGCCATTGAAAGTCCTGCATAAACCCTGTTGCCCAGATGATTGTTTTGATGCCTGATTCCATCAGATCAATCGAGAGTATCGGGTTTGCCATGCAATCAGGTTCGTCAGCGATAATTTTGGCTTGCGGTTCTTCTGGCAAATTCAAGCCGTTTGCTTCAATAAACGCATCAGCTTCTGCTAGAAGTGAAAGGTAATTATTGTCGCCTTCCAAAATATTCTTAGGCAAGTCTGGTGCAAATGTAAGTTTGCCATCTGCAAAAGAGTGAGTCATGCCGACAAGCGTCATGCCTCTTTTTGCGAATTCTCGAAAATCAATTGTTCGTCCACCATACGCTCCACTGACCGCAATGGTCACATGCTCTTTGCCCGCAGGAGGCGTTTTCAATTCCCACTTTCCAAGTTTGCCAAGCCACCACACAAAGTCTTTTCCACGATAGCTTCTGGGTGGGCGGTCATGAGGACCAACGGAGAGAAATACTTCTCGTCCTGAACGTAATAATTCATCTGCGATTTGTGAACCTGAAGATCCTGCCCCGACAACAAGAACGGCACCTTCATCCAATTGTTCTGGATTGCGATAGTTTGACGAATGCATCTGTGTGACGCTATCTAGTTCTGGGATAACAGGAGGAATTACCGGAACATGAAACGGGCCGGTAGCTGCAACAATATTCCTGACTTCAAAATTGCCTTGAGTAGTTTTGACCTTAAATCCGTTCTCACTTCGCTTTGCCGACTGGACCTCAACGCCGCACCGCATGGGTGCTGAAATCTGCTCTGCAAATTCCTCAAAGTAAGAGGCAACGCTTTCCTTTCCCGGGAAACTGTCGCCATCGCTGTCTGAGAATTCCATGCTTGGAAACCGATCATGCCAAGCCGGGCCATTCATAACCAAGGAGTCCCAGCGTGACGTGCGCCAGCGTTCTGCTATCCGGTCCTTTTCTAGCACAACGTGTTCTACGCCGTTGAGGCTCAGATGTTCACTGATTGCAAGCCCTGCCTGCCCGCCACCGACAACAAGCGTATCGACTTTTTCTGAGATCATCTGGATTTTTCCCGATTAACGTGTTTCACAAATATATATCAATTATCAGTGCCTTGGCCATTTTTGATCAAGATGATTTTCTTCACCATTGATTGGGCAAAGACTAAGTACGCGTTCTGATATTTGCAAATTGCCAATAGTGGAGTCATCGCCACCATCGTGCGTTAAGTAATGGGTCCTTACCCTAGAGTATCTGGCTCAGGAATTCTTTTGTGCGGGGGTCTTTGGCATCATCGAAAAATGATTTTGGCGGCCCGTGCTCAACGATTAGACCCTTGTCAGTAAAGTAGATATGGTCTGCGACTTCTCGCGCAAAGCCCATTTCGTGGGTCACAAGAATACATGTCATCCCGTCTTGTGCGAGTTCTTTGATCGTTAGAAGAACCTCGCCAACCGTTTCTGGGTCAAGAGCGGCAGTTACCTCATCAAATAACATAATATCTGGTTGCATAGCCAAAGAGCGAGCAATCGCTACACGCTGTTGCTGGCCACCGGATAGTTCACCGGGGTAGCTGTCTTCTTTGCCTTCCAGCCGGACTTTTTTTACAAGTTCGCGAGCAAATTTCTCTGTCTCTGATTTATCGCGTTTTAACACGCGAATGGGCGCCATCATTATGTTTTCGAGCGCGGTTTTGTGCGGAAACAAATTGTACTGCTGGAATACCATGCCGACTTTTTTGCGCAGCTCCAGCTTGTTCAAGTCGGGATCGTTTACCTCTTGGCCTTCCACAAGAATAGAACCTTGTTGAATGTCATTGAGCGCATTGATGCAGCGGAT
>CAZEPF010000063.1:0-13374 GCA_964514045.1 uncultured Rhizobiaceae bacterium
GTACACGCCCAACGATCTGTGGCGTTGGAGCTTGTACTTGCGGTTGATACTTCCAGCAGTGTTGATAAACGTGAGTTTGATTTGGAACGCCTTGGTCTGGCACAAGCCTTTGCTCACCCAGCGCTAACTGCCATTATTGAGGGAATGGGCAGCACAGGCATTGCTGTCACCCTTGTTGAGTGGTCTGGAACAGATAAACAGCAAAAAATCGTGGATTGGTCTTTATTAAACAGCAGGGCCTCGTCACTGGCTTTTTCACGCAAGATTGCCTCACACCCTAGAGCGCTTAACGGCATGACAGACATTGGAAGCGTTCTTGCTTATTCAATCAATGAACTGGAAACTAACGCATATATTGGCAATCGCCGTGTGATTGATGTTTCTGGGGATGGAAGCAGCAGTGTCGATACTTCGATTCTTCAACGTGACCGCGCAATATCCAAGGGAATCACTATCAATGGATTGGTGGTTTTCAATGAAGCATATGACAAGGGATCAATGGCTGAGGTTGACCTCATCCAACATTATTCGAATCGGGTGATTGGTGGCAATGGTGCCTTCTTGATCACGGCCAAAGGATTTGAAGATTTCCGGCTCGCCATACTAAACAAGCTACTTCGGGAAATCATTGGAACGGGCACCGCTGCCCTTTCACAATAGGCAGCGGAGACGTTTAGCCCGACTTATCAGCCGTTTTTCTTTTGAGAAGCGACCCAGATACGCTCTTTGGTCTTATTTATGCTAACTTCTGCTGATGCTGGCGTTTGATAGTTGAGTGCAAACGACATCAACAGGGCTCCGGATATAAATCCAACTAAGTATTTCATTTTCGCTCTCCGTGGGATTATCATTGCTCTAACGTGAGAAAAGCAGTTTCTGCGCCAGCCTTCTGTGCAATTTCTCACATGATGTTAGGTGGGGATTTTTCCCCGTTTTTCCCTTATAAGGGTCCCATGTTTGAACCTCTTACACTTTTACCTTACGTAAGGGAAGCTGAATTTATTCTGAACAGAAATAGGAAGTGTAATAATGATCGACTATGTAGCAGAAGGCCTGTCTATACTTTCGACGCTGTTTGTTTTCTTTATTGGAATGTTTGTTCTTTGGGCTTTATGCGCATTCGTGGTTGATGTCCTGCAAACCAAAGACACTGTTCGCCGAAATTACCCACTGGTAGGTCGTTTTCGCCATTTGTTTACAACGATGGGCGAGTTTTTCCGCCAATACTTTTTTGCAATGGATCGTGAAGAAATGCCGTTTAACCGCGCAGAACGTGAATGGGTGGAACGTGCATCAAAAGCCAAGAAGAACACGGTCGCGTTTGGTTCAACGAAGAATCTGCAACCAACAGGAACGCCCGTATTTGTAAACTGCCCGTTCCCGTTTCTGGATGAGGAAGACATAGAAATTCCGTCAATGGTTATCGGACCACACGCAAGACACCCCTATGACGCCCCCTCATTCTTCAATATTTCTGGCATGAGCTATGGCGCTCTATCTCGGCCTGCCATTAAAGCCCTGTCCAAAGGGGCTGCACGCGCAAACTGCTGGCTGAATACAGGAGAAGGCGGCGTCTCGCCTCACCATCTATCCGGCAATTGCGATCTCGTATTTCAAATTGGAACGGCCAAATATGGCGTGCGCACCAAGAAAGGCGATTTGAGTGATGAGAAACTTGAACAGGTTGCCGCAATGCATCAGGTCAAAATGTTTGAATTGAAGCTTTCTCAAGGTGCCAAACCCGGCAAAGGTGGCATATTGCCTGCCGCAAAAGTAAATGCTGAAATTGCAGAGATTAGAGGAATTGAAGAAAGTCAGTCTTCAATTTCGCCTAACCGTCATACTGATATCAATTCTATCGATGATCTTTTGGATGTGATCAATCACATTCGTGATGTCACTGGAAAGCCTGTCGGATTCAAGTCGGTTATAGGCGGGCCTGAATGGTTGGAAGATTTATTCAAAGCCATTCAGAACCGTGGACTGGAAAGCGCGCCTGACTTTATCACAATCGATTCTGGCGATGGCGGAACGGGTGCGGCACCTATGCCCCTGATTGATAATGTTGGCCTCCTCATCCGCGAAGCCTTGCCACTTGTTGCTAATCTTCTAGCCAAACATGGATTGCGGGATCGCATCCGGCTGATCACATCGGGGAAATTTATCACGCCAGCAGAAGTTGCCTGGGGTTTATGTGCAGGAGCAGACTTTATTGTTACTGCTCGTGGCGCAATGTTCTCGCTTGGTTGTATTCAGGCAATGAAGTGCAACAAAAACACATGTCCAACAGGCATCACCACCCACGATAAGCGCTTACAACGCGGATTGGTGCCAAAAGAAAAAGCAAAGCGTGTCGCAAGCTATATTACGAATGTTGTCCATGAAGTAGATGTAATCGCCAATTCATGCGGTGTGTTAGAGCCACGAGGCCTTAGACGGGAGCACGTCCGGCTGATGCAAAATAATGGTCAGACAATACCACTCTCGCAGCTGTACCCTTGGCCTGAAGGTAAGGAACCTACGGTTGCTGATTATTCAACTGCTAAACGCCGCATCGAGCACGCGTAGCTGCACCCGCCTCGTTCCCTGCCATAGGTCGGCACTTATAGTGCCTGCAATATGCAATGGCTTGCCACTACCGTTCAGGATGGCTCTTCCCAGTTCTGTTTCGGCTGCCCGAAAAGCAATGGCGCGCAGTGTTGCACCATCACCGCCTGTAGCTGTGAAAGACACATGATCTGCCCCAACAATTTTTGCATAGCGAATAGAATGTGCAGGAAAAACAAAGGTCGGCTGCGGATTGCCCTGTCCGAATGGGCCAGCGCGCTCAATTTGTTCAATTAAATCAAGAGTGGCACTTCGCGCTGTCAGCGCACCATCAATCTTGAGCGACTGATTCTCGGATACCTGCTGCACAGATTTAACTAGCTTATCTTCCAGATAGGCGCGCAACTCACCCAACTTGTCTTTTTGAACTGTAAGCCCCGCTGCCATTGCGTGCCCACCGCCCTTTTCAAGCAATTCATCTTCGACACCAGCACGAACTGCTGCCCCTAAATCAACGCCACTAATAGAACGACCAGAGCCAGAGCCTTTGCCGTTGCGATCAAAAGCAATGGCAAAGGCAGGACGCTTGAACCGGTCCTTAAGGCGCGAAGCAAGCAGTCCCACAATGCCTGGATGCCATTCATCACTTGCCGTAATTAAAACACTAGGCCCCTCGCCTTCACCCCATTCGCGGTCAGCCTCGCTGATGGCTTGTTCAAGCATAACTTTTTCTGCACGTTGGCGTTCAGTGTTGAGTGCATCTAATTGTTCGGCAACTTCTTTGGCTTCCGCATCGTTATCTGTTGTAAGTAATCTGGCACCCATGCCCGCATCACCAATGCGTCCGCCTGCGTTAATGCGAGGGCCAAGAACAAATCCAAGATGATAAGGTCTAGGCGGTCCGTCGAGGCGACCAATCTGCATCAGAGCTTTCAGACCAGCGTTTTTTTGATTGGCCATAACCTGCAAACCACTCACAACAAATGCGCGATTGAGACCCAATAACGGGACAACATCACACACGGTTGCCAGTGCTACGAGATCAAGCCATGCCATTAAGTCCGGGGCTTTTTTGTTGGCTGAATAATACGACATATTTCGTAATTCACGTGCCACCGAAACAAGCGTCATAAATACAATGCCCGCTGCACATAGATGGCCGAGACCCGATAAATCATCCTGCCGATTTGGATTTACCAGCGCATGACACGCTGGCAGTTCCGTACCCATCTGGTGATGATCCAGCACGACGACATCCACACCAAGACCTTTGGCCTCCTCGAGTGCCTCAAAACTGGTTGCCCCACAATCAACTGTGATAATGAGCGTTGCACCCTCTTCAATCAGTTTTCGAATGGCCTCAGGATTGGGCCCGTATCCTTCAAAGATACGATCAGGAATATAGATTGTACTGTTAATGCCGTGATGGGTAGCGAAACGATGCACGAGTGCAGACGAAGCAGCGCCATCCACATCATAGTCACCAAAGATCGCAATGCGTTCTTGGTTGCGAACAGCATCCGCAATTCTACTGGTTGCCTCTTTCATGCCGGTCAAGACAAATGGATCCGGCATCAATTCACGTAATGTTGGTGACAGGAATGATTGTGTTGTATCCGGCACGACATTTCGCGCTGCAAGAATACGACCTAATAATTCCGGCAAATCATGTGTCTGCGAGATGGTCAGCGCTTCATTGCGTAATGCAGGTGCAAGCCTCTCCACCCAGCGAATACCCGCAAAGGAAGATGAAACACCCAGAAAGTCTTTATCTGATGTACCAATAGACATAACGGGTGTCTGATTATCAGAAACAACCCGTTATGCAATGTAACCTATAGAGTTTGGTGATCAGAGCGCGCGCTGAACCAATGAGAATTGGTCTGGTGTAACGCACGGCCCGATATAACCTGCTTGAGAGGATTGAAAGAGGCTAACAATCTTCTCGCGGACCTCGATGCAATTTTCATTTCTTGATGCAGTACGCTCCAAACGTTCAAGCAATAACAAAACCATCAACTCAGTTATCTCAGACGTATGCGGCTCATACGCCAAAATGTTACGCCACACTTCTGTGTGCTCTTCATCCAGCGTGTTGAGTGTATCAACATCCTGACCGACTACTTCCATTTCCATCTCTTTTTCAAGCGCGTTAAGCCTCGAAAACATTGAAACCATTGACATAATTATTCCCCAATTTTTCATTTTTTAATCACTGCCGCGTCTTGTTTGATTTGACTTTCGGCAGCACGGGACACCTTCACCTGACCCTGAATAGAAATTGACATAAAATAATAATCCAGTAAAACGAATTAAATAGATAAATGATATTGGATTTACTAATGGATACTGTTCTGGTTCGAACCTTTCTCTCGGTCATATCAACAGAGAGCTTTGTAGATGCAGCAGAACGCATCCATGTGACTCAATCAACAGTGAGCCAACGTATTCAAAAACTTGAAGAGTTAATGGGCCATCGCCTGTTCACACGTTCAAAGAGCGGTGTCGAGCTTACTCCTGAAGGGAGACGGTTTGAATCATATGCGCGTTCTATGATGAACCTATGGGATGAAGCGTTGTATCAGACTGCTCTACCGGACCACTACACTGGGTCATTATCGCTTGGGTGTGAGGAAAGTTTGTGGCCGGAACTATCTGCACGCTGGCTGAGCGCGCTTGAGACCAATCTTAAAACAACAGCGATACGGTTTTACACCACGGAACCGCTAAATCTATCGAATTTGCTGCTGCGCGGAATGGTGGATATTGCGGTGATGTATATGCCGATCATACGACCTGGTTTTAAGGTGGAGCATATCATGGATGATGCACTGGTGCTCGTCAGCGGTATTGAAAACCATGATGGTGTATTGCGCGAAGACTATGTTTATTCAAACTGGGGAGAAGAGTTTGCAATGGCGCATAGCCGATGGTTTCCAGACCTTCAGCCACCGCATCTGTATCTTGATCTTGGTCCCGAAGTTGTTCGCTATATTATTGATAATAAAAAGACGACCTACCTGCCCTATCGTATTGCAGATGACTACGTGGAAGCAGGTCAACTTCACTTTGTAAAAGGCGCGCCCGACTTTCCATTTCCCTCTTACGCGGTATGGACAGACACAAAACCAAAAGAGGTTATTGAGACGGCATTAGAGGACTTGCGCGCAGCAGCAAAAAGCGCCCCCTGGATTGACTTGGGACGCTGATACTTTTCACATAATACATATGTTTCTAATTAAATTTGGAGACATCCTGATGGCGGGCTTTGATAACGCGCACGGTGCCAGATGAAGAACGCATCACAATGGTGGATGTTTGAATTTCACCACGGCCAAATTTTACGCCATCAAGAATATTGCCGTCCGTCACTCCGGTTGCAGCAAACAGAACATCGCCACTGGCTAATTCTGTCATGTCATATTTCTTCTCTGGATCATCCACGCCCATCGTTTTTGCACGCGCCACTTTTTCTGGTGTATCCAAAATCAACCGACCCTGCATCTGTCCGCCAATACAGCGCAATGCAGCAGCTGCAAGCACTCCTTCCGGTGCGCCGCCAATACCCATGTAAATATCGATGCCGCTTTCTTCGCTATCAGTAGTATCGATCACGCCAGCCACATCGCCATCACCGATCAGACGGATTGAAGCGCCTGTTTCACGCACAGCAGCAATCAAATCTGTGTGGCGTGTGCGGTCCATAATGCATGCGGTTAAGTCGCTAGGTTTGCAGCCCTTAGCCTCAGCCAAGCGTGCAAGGTTTTCGGCAGGCGTTGCATCAAGATCAACAATACCAGCTGGATACCCAGGGCCTACTGCGATCTTGTTCATGTAAACGTCCGGTGCATATAAAAGTCCACCACCTTCTGATAAAGCAATTACAGCAAGTGAGTTTGGCTGGTTTTTTGCGCAGATTGTTGTGCCTTCAAGTGGATCAAGTGCAATGTCCACTTTCGGCCCTTCTTTGGTGCCTACTTCTTCGCCAATATAAAGCATAGGCGCTTCGTCGCGCTCACCTTCACCAATGACAACCTTACCATCAATTGGAAGGTTGTTCAGTTCGGTACGCATTGCGTCAACGGCCACTTGGTCCGCGGCTTTTTCATCACCCTGCCCGCGCAGTCGCGCAGCCGCTACTGCCGCAGCTTCAGTTACACGCACAAGTTCAAGTGTTAAAATGCGATCTAAAGCGCTTTCGATTTTGCTCACAACAAGCTCCCTATCTTTCAATTCGTATCATTTGCGGCTTTGCAGCCAAATATTCGTCTTTACTGATTGCTTCGATCGCCTCACGAACGGATGATTCCATCGTTTCGTGTGTGATGAGAATAACGGTCTTTTCATCATTTTCTTCACCCTGCTGAACAATCGATTCAAGCGAGATGTTATGATCGGCCATAGTCGTAGCTATTTTTGCAAAAACGCCTGCCTGATCTTTCACGGTCATACGAATGAAATAGCCGCCCTCATGGGACCGCATCCGCGCTTTTTTATATGGCTCCAGTTGGGTAGCAGGTTTGCCCAATGCAGGAACACGCTGCTCACCATCAATGCACTTGGCGATATCTGCTATATCCCCTGCAACGGCAGATGCTGTTGCCATGCCGCCAGCTCCCGGACCTGACATCACGAGATTACCGACGACATCTGCATCCACGGCAACTGCATTGGTAACACCGGAGATCTGAGCAATTGTGCTATCTACAGGTACCATTGTTGGATGGACGCGTTGTTCTATGCCTGTGTCTGTTTTGGTCGCAACACCTAGAAGCTTGATGCGATAACCAAGGCTAGACGCTGCTTCAATATCAGCCGTAGTAATCGAAGATATGCCTTCGACATAAATTTCATCGGCAGCGATCTGAGTACCAAATGCTAGGCTGGTTAATATTGCCAGCTTGTGTGCGGTATCAAAGCCTTCCACATCGAAAGTCGGATCGGCTTCTGCATATCCAAGGCGCTGGGCATCGGCCAGACAATCATCATAACTGATGCCTTCCTTCTCCATGCGCGTCAGCATGTAATTACATGTACCATTCATAATGCCGTAGAGCCGCGAAATTGAATTTGCAGTCAGCGTTTCACGCATGGTTTTAATAATTGGAATGCCGCCAGCAACTGCAGCTTCAAAATTCAACAGAACGCCGTTTTCTTCTGCGAGTGCCGCAAGTTCAACGCCATGCGCAGCCAGCATCGCCTTATTGGCAGTAACAACATGCTTGCCCGATTGAAGTGCTTTACGCGTCGCTTCCAATGCAGGACCATCTTCACCGCCAATTAATTCAACAAATACTTCAATCTCATTGGAGGACGCCAATTGAATGGCATCATCGAACCAGGTAAGCGATGAAATATCCACGCCACGATCTTTGGATTTGTCTCGGGCATTAACGGCGGTTACTTTTATTGCGCGGCCACATCGCTCTTCCAGCACTTTGGCTTTGTCGTTGATAACATCCAGCAGCGCTACGCCTACAGTTCCAAGGCCAGCTACACCCAATTTTAGTGGTTGAAGGTTCATTGAATATCCGAAAATTAAACGGGTTAGAAAATGCGATTTTTCCTCGCGTCCTTGTGCATTGTTTGCAGCAAGGTTGCAAGCGATGTGAGGTTTTATTCAGGAATTTGTCAGGGATATGGAATTCATATCAAATGCGACTGGCTCTTAGTTTTTAATGGTTGAGACCGCATTATTATAATGTGTTTTGGCTTCATTACGTAATTGCTGAATAGATTGCTGCTTTGAGGCAAGTTCTGCATCTTGAACACTTGCAGTGTTTTGTGCCGCACTTCCTTCCAGTTCGGAAATTTTGGCAGCTTGTTCCTCAGGCGACATCGGCGTGGTTGGGCCATCATTTGTGACATAAGCGCTTGTTAGTTCACCAGAACCAGATTGAGCCGCCTTTTGACGAATTTCCGCTACGGCCTGATCTCGCTGAACAGGGTCATAGGACGGCGTTTTTTGTTCCGCCAAAGGTTGGGGTTGTGTTCCCTGTTGAGATAGCGTGTCAGATACACAGCCGGAAACGAGCATAAAAGCAATTGCCGCAATGCCCTTCTTTGCCAATCGTGAATTAAACAAACCCAACTTCATCACACCTGTGTGGAAAACCTCAAAACTCAATGCCTGAGTCGCATTACTAAATGGTGAATGAGATCACATCCACTCTAGATACCGCAATAACGCATGAATGTGTTGGCATTGGGATGTATGTTGGCATGAAACGTGAATACAAACACAAGTGACCAAAGCACTCGAAACCGTAATGTTGAAAAACGGTTTGATGAGAAGAAAAAGGTTCTGGCTAAGGCCGTAAAGCAAGGTGAGGATGAAAATTGATTTATTTGTTGAACAATTCTCGAATTGTCCAAATTGGTAAGATCATAAGAGGATGCTTATCTTCATCAGGAGCAATACCAAACCCATATCTTTCATAAAGTCTAGTGGTGTCATCGTTTAGCGAACGCAAACCGACCCCAAAAAACGCTACATGCTGTGAAACAAAATTAGCCCGTTTCAATGCATCTAATAACATAAGCGTTCCCAAGCCCATTCTTTGAGCTGTTTTGGATACAGCAATATAATGAAGATACATAATCGGAAAACCCTGAGGATATTTGTCTCTAGAATTTGAATCCGACAACTTACGGCTATCTTCAGTTGATAATGATAAGCAATAATATCCTAGAGCATTCTCGTTTCCGTCTAAGTGCGCAATAAATACCCTAGACCGATCTTGTGCGTTCCATTTGAATGCTTTGCTCTTAAACCAACTATCTATCTCAGATACACCACAACTAAATCGCTTGATGCTTTCCTTCTGAATTAACGGGGATATCCGAACCTTCTTGAGGTCCAGAGTATTCTGTTCGACAGCTGTCATCTACTAAGTTCTTTTGATAAAATTCATAGGCTCTAAGTAATTCGGGTGTGACGCCGCCAGATTTTTTATACAAATTCCGGCAAAAATCATATGCCTCTTTTTCCGTAGAAAAGGCGGGTTTCTTTTTCTTTTCCCCTCCATGGAGAAGGCGAAGTATATCAGTAAGTGAAAAAGCCATGGCGTCCAAACATTCTCGACTCAATATAGATGTAAATACCGTAATTGTCGAATGTTTCTATTGACAAAAGGTGAAATCTGTAAAACGAAATCTTCATTATGTATGTTCCGAAATTAAGGTTTATCAAGTATTTTTACGCCCATTTCCTGCGGTATCATAGTACCATTATTTTAAATCATTGTTTTTAATGATTTATTTTAACCAATAACGCAATATTAGAACTTGACCCACCAATCCCCCTCTCCTATAACCCTGTTGAACATGGCCCATTAGGGGTCGTTTTTGTTTGAAACTCCTTTTACAGGGCTAGTTATATGAAAACTTTCTCTCAGAAACCTGCAGAGGTTGAGAAGAAATGGCTGCTGATTGATGCTGAGGACGTAGTTCTTGGTCGTATGGCATCCATCGTTGCCAACCGCTTGCGTGGCAAGCACAAAGCTACTTTTACTCCGCATGTCGATGACGGTGATAATGTCATCATCATCAATGCTGAAAAAGTAAAGCTAACCGGTAAGAAATACACTGACAAAGTGTATTACTGGCACACTGGATACCCAGGTGGTATTAAAGAGCGTACAGCACGTGCAATCATTGAAGGCCGCTTTCCCGAGCGTGTGGTTCAAAAAGCTATTGAACGCATGATGCCTGGTGGCCCTCTTTCACGTCAACAAATGAAAAACCTACGTGTGTATGCAGGATCAGAGCATCCGCATGAGGCACAATCACCGGAAGTGCTTGATGTTGCTTCCATGAATTCCAAGAATAAAAGGATTGCATCATAATGGCTGAACTCAATTCTCTTGAAGAGCTGGGCGGCGCCGTTGAGGGTGCTGGTGAAGCTGCAATTGAAAACGCTGCTCCTGTATATGAGCAGAAACTTGACGATCAAGGCCGCGCTTACGCAACTGGCAAACGAAAAGACGCGATTGCTCGCGTCTGGGTAAAGCCCGGCTCTGGCAAGATCACAATCAATGGCCGCGAGTTTGCATCATACTTTGCACGTCCGGTTCTGCAGATGGTTCTACAACAACCCATCATTGCAGCAGACCGCGATGGTCAATACGACATCGTTGCGACTGTTAAAGGTGGCGGACTTTCAGGTCAGGCTGGCGCGGTGCGTCATGGGATTTCAAAAGCCCTCACCCATTATGAACCTGGGCTTCGCGGCGTTCTGAAAAAGGGTGGTTTTATCACTCGTGACAGCCGTGTCGTGGAACGCAAGAAATACGGTAAGGCAAAAGCGCGTCGTTCATTCCAGTTCTCAAAGCGCTAGAACTTATACTTACTCAACCATTCGAAAGCCGGGTTATACGCCCGGCTTTTTTGTATCTAACTTTTGTTCAAACATTCCTGACAGATACTTGTCAGGAGTGTTGCGATATTGTGCGTTTCAACATCACAGGAAAACGCTATGGCTACTGCTCAAAAACTCAATGCAACCCTTCGCAAGTTTATCGAAAGACAGCCGCTTTTCTTTGTTGCGACTGCCGATATTGATGGCCGTGTGAATGTATCGCCTAAGGGAATGAATACATTACGGATCATTGATGATCAGACGATCCGTTGGTTAAACCTCACTGGCAGCGGCAATGAGACTGCGGCTCACGTTCAATCAACTGGCCGTATGACATTGATGTTTTGTGCATTTGAGGGCGACGCACTAATTTTACGAACCTATGGAACGGCGATTGTTCGACATCCTCATGATAAGGATTGGACTGCAATTGCATCCGACTTTCCGCCCTTGGCTGGAAGTAGACAAATCTTTGATCTCAGCGTTGACTTAGTCCAAACCTCGTGTGGAACGGGCGTGCCAATTATGAATTTTCAAGCGAGCCGTGGCGAAGAAGAGCTCGTCCCTTTTTATGCAGATATGGGCGAAGATGGTGTGCGAGATTATTGGAACCGCAAGAACACTCAAACGATCGACAACAAACCAACCGGAATTCTAGGATCAATTTGACAGCCGCACCGTTGACATAATAGACACACTGCCCACATTGCGACCACTCTTTACTCATAGGAATGCGATGATAAAAACATAGTATTGGCAGATTCTAAATCTGCTTTGATCAGATTGTATTGGAAGGAAGCCAAGATGAAAAAGCTGCTAATTTTAACGATGGGTCTCAGCTTGAGTAGTGGACTTTTACCTGTTCAGGTTCCAGTTTTAGGCGTTCAGCAGGCCGAAGCTAAGCTTTTCTGCGCCAATAACGGCAAGCGTTTCAATGAATGGAAATCAGCTTTCAAGAAAGAATATTCCGGCAAATTCAAGCAATCTACACTCGCAAAACTCGATGCTGTTAAATACGATTCCGGCATCATAAAAAGCGATCGTACCAATAAAAGTAGTTTCAAAGGCACGTTTGAAAGTTTTTATGCCCGCCGCACGAAGGGTGCAATGGGGGTCACTCTAAAACGCTGGAGTAATAATCAACGCACGCTGGATGCAATTGAAAAGAAATACGGCGTGCAAGCGGAAGTTTTGATGTCAATCTGGGTGTTGGAGACTGCGTTTGGGCGTTATCTCGGCAAGAAGAATATTCTCCAATCCATATCGACGCTTGCTTATGATTGCCGCCGTTCGGAGTCGCTTTTCTTCCCGGAAATGCTGGCAGCCATGAAGATTATTGACCGTGGCATGTTGGATCTATCCAAGAGCAAGGGCGCATGGGCAGGCGAGATCGGGCAAACCCAATTGTTGGCTACCCGATTTTTACTAGGCGCTACAGACTTTGACGGCGGTGGAATTGATGTCTATCGCTCAGCACCCGATGCACTGGCTACAACAGCAAACTGGTTCAAAAAACGCGGATGGAAACGGGGTGGTGGATACCTGCCCGGCACATCTAATTATCGTTTGATTCAAGAATGGAACCGCTCGGATAATTACCAAAAGACCATTGCTGTGTTTGCGGACGCTTTGCGTAAAAAGAAGAAGTAGTTTTTAACCTAGTTTTTCTAATCGGAGCATGGACCAAATTCCAAATACTGGCCCCAGCGCCATAACGGAAATCACGATAGGCCAACTGGTGTATTCTACAGCATAGGGCACGGCTTGAACGGTGAAGATGGTCAAACCGAATCCTATTGCAGTTTGAAACGTCATAAGCGAACCCGCGATTTGAGGTGGGCTTGCATCTGCAACAAGGGCCGAGAATTGTGGACTGTCGGGTATAATCGCAATACCCCAAATAACTACCACAATGAAGGTAATCCAAGGCGGCCCGCCAAATGTCGCTGCTGTGCCTAAGGCTGCCAATCCACTCACTGCCATAGCTATGATCGTCACGCGGGCCTTGCCAATACGGTCAGCAAACCATCCACCGATGAAACATGTTACGCCACCAAGACCGATAGCAAGAAAAGCGGTTAGCTTTGAAAACGATATCGCCTCAACTTCAGGCATAGACAGTTTGTAAGAGGCAAGCACTGCAACACCAATCCACGCCCACATGGCATAAAGCTCCCACATGTGGCCGAAGTATCCAAAATACGCATATCGCACGCGCTTATTGGTCCAAGCCTGCCCAATAGAAGACATCTTGAACGCTTGGGCCTTGGCATGAAACGGACCTAAATTTGCAAACAGGATAATCACGGCAGACACTAAAGTAAGCAATGATACGATTGTGATTGTTGAACGCCAGTCCGCACCGCCAAGCCACGCAACCATATGAGGCGATGCTGAGCCAAAGGTAAGCGCACCAACCAGCAAGCCAACCAATAGGCCGGGGGGGGCGGGGCGCCCGCCCCCCGGGG
>CAZEPF010000063.1:13418-14813 GCA_964514045.1 uncultured Rhizobiaceae bacterium
CCAAGCCAACCAATAGCCCCCTGTCCTCTTGCCCCCAACCCACAGTAATTTTCATACCAACGGGATAAACCCCTGCCAGCATCATTCCGGTGATGAACCGCATTGCAATTGAAAAAGCGTCACCGGGTGTTGTGACCAGCAGACCAAACCCTGAGGCCGCAGAAATCACAGCGCATGCGCAGAACACGCGTCTTGGGTCAAACCGATCTGATAATCCGGTTAAGGCCGAGATCAATGCACCCACAACAAAACCAGCAGCTACCGCGCTTGTGAGCGCGGCTTGCGCCAATGCCGAAATTTCAAACTCTTGCAGCATGTCCGGCAAAACGGCAGAAGAAATAAACCACAGACTAAGGGCTGAAACCTGAGCCAGAACCAAAATTAGAATGGATCGGGTTTTAGTGATCAAGCACCTGCCCATTCCATATACATATCGCGGACTTGTGTTGACTTACGACCGACTTGAAAATCACGTTCTTCAAATTTCACGCACGGTGTGACTTTTGAGTAATTTCCGCTTAGGAAAATCTCGTCAGCGGCACGGAAATCATCAAGGGTAAGCGTAGTTTCATGAACAATCTCGCCCCCTTCACGCAAGAGATTGATAATCCGCTGACGGGTAATTCCTGCAAGGAATGTTCCATTTGGAATAGGCGTGAAATATTCCCCATTTTTTACCATGAAGATGTTTGCGGTTGCTGTTTCTGCAACATTGCCAAGCGCATCGCACGAAATCGCATTTGCAAAGCCTTTTGACTGAGCCTCCTTCAACATCCGCGCATTATTTGGGTATAGACAAGCAGCCTTTGCATTCACTACAGCCGATGAAAGAGACGGGCGCGTAAAACGTGTTGTCGTGAGCGTAGTTCCTGAGAAAGGTGGCATTTCCGCCTCTTCCAAACACAATGCAAATTGCGTTGATGCAGGATCGGGATCAACCGTCATCTCTCCACTTAATGTAGACCAGCACATCGGCCGAATATAAATTGCAGAACCGGGTGCAAATTTCTTTACACCTTCTTGCGCAAGCTCAAGTATTTTTCCCGTGGGCAAAACGACATCCATTCCCATCGCAACAGCAGAGTGATTAACGCGGGCACAATGAAGATCAAGATCAGGCGTCACATTTGAAAACGCGCGAGCGCCGTCAAAGACTAACGTTCCCAGCCATGTGCCATGATCAGCTGACCCCATGATCGGCACATTCCCCTCGTGCCAATCACCATTGAACCAAGTCCAGATTTTTCGATCAGGCGCCATTGCCATGTTTGTCTCCAAAGACCGTGTAACGTTGCTTTGAAACTATCGCGCAAAAGAATACTCGGCAAGCGCTACACCAAGATTTGTTTTAGAGCGTATCTGGCTTGGATTGAACCGTTTGAACGCCGTGGCGTT
>CAZEPF010000064.1:0-14621 GCA_964514045.1 uncultured Rhizobiaceae bacterium
AATCAAAAATCCAACCCATCAAATCGATGCAATCCAAGACAGACACGCTCTAAGGAACCAACATCACCTTCCCAGTGTTCATGCCGGATAATGCCTCAGGCACTTGGGCGTGAGCATCAGACAGTTTCACGGTCGCTGCGACATCGGTTTTCCACTTACCGGTCGCAAACAATTCCTGAACGCGCATGGACGCTGCAATCTGATCCTGAACAGGTTTGTCTTTCATCCACTGTGTAAGCCAGAACCCTTCGATCTGCTTACCCATAAAGATAAACTGCCCAGGCTGTTCCAAACTTGGCATTTGCGTGGATAGCTTGCCATAAATCATCCAGCGAGCCTTGCTTGGCATCGCAGAGAAAATCGAAGACGAAATCTGGTCTGCAACCGCATCAAGCATCACGCGTGGCTTGAGTTCTTTCATCAAACCGCCCAGTTCTTTGGCAAACCCGTCCGACGTGCAATTCAGGACATGAGAAGAACCCAGTTCTTTTAGCGGCGCGATATGTTCATCACGACGAACAATCGAAATTGCCTGTTTGCCATCCTCTTTTGCAAGACCAGAAATCAATTTGCACAACTGGCTTGCAGCCGCCGTCATGATGAACGCATCATTGCCGTTTGAGGTTGCTTCCTCATACATGCCAATCGCAGTGAGCGGATTAACAAGCATGGCAGCCGCATCTTCATTGCGCACATCATCACGCAACGGAATACAAGTTGGCACGGCAGCAACCGCGTAATCAGCCCAGACACCCGAAGCTGACCCAAAGCAGGAAACGCGTTTTCCAACAAGCCCTTCACCCCCTTTGCCAGCTTTTACAACTTCACCCACTGCTTCAAATCCGGCTGGCACACCAGCACGACGCGGGATTCCATATTCGCCTTTAATGAAATGAAGATCAGACGGGTTGATGCTTGCCATGATAACCTTGACGAGCACTTCTCCCTCTCCCGGCTCCGGCACGTCAACCTGACCATATTCAAGATACGGATCAAGACTGGATATTGCAGGCCCTTCTGAGGTTCCTGAAAACCCGTCGCCCAATGTAATCAATGCATTCATTTTTTCAGCAGTCATGGCACCAACACCACCTTTCCTTTTGCTTTCCGGTTATGGATATGTTCGATCGCAGCGACTGCATCTTCCAGAGCAAAAGTTTGTTCCACTAGGGGCTTAACCTTTCCTTCCATATACATACCGAATAATTCTTTCATATTATCTGCGTAAACGTCCGGTTCACGCTGAACAAAAGATCCCCAAAATACGCCAACGACCGCAGCACCTTTTACAAGGGCTAGGTTCACTGGGAATTTTGGAATGTCACCATCAGCAAATCCGATAACGAGTAATCGTCCACCCCAATTTATTGCGCGCGAACATGCATGAAACACATCGCCGCCAACCACTTCAAAGATTACGTCTGCGCCTTTTCCGTCTGTCGTTGCTTTAAGATCGTCTTTTAGATTGTCATAGCCAATGGTGACATCAGCACCATTTTCTTCGCAGACTTTGCGTTTTTCTTCAGAGGACGCGATGGCAATCACTTTCGCACCCATCGCCTTGCCCAATTGAACTGCGGCCAGTCCAGTCAGGCCGGACGCACCTGTTACCGCAAGCGTTTCTCCGGGTTTTAACTGGCCTCTTTGCTTTAACGCATGATGGGCCGTTCCGTACCCGCACATCAGAGCTGTGAGTTCAGCACCGCTCACCTTTTCTGGAACAGGCATCAGCATGTTCTTGTGTGCTTTCACCTTTTCGGCAAATGCGCCAACCGACGTGATAGCTGCTACGCGATCACCAACCTTATATCCGGACTCAGCGCCAGCTTCACACACACGACCGACCAATTCCATACCCGGCACAAAAGGCGTAGGGGGCTTTACCTGATAAAGCCCTTGTACCAAAAGCCCGTCGGGGAAATTTACCCCGATTGCTTCGGATTCGATGATGACTTCTTTGGGACCCGGCTCGGGGTCAGGCATGTCTGCAACTTTCAAATTGCGGATTGGGCCAAATTCTTCGCAGAGTATTGCTTTCATCCGGTTTTCTCCTGCGTGTATTTTTTCAATTCAGCACGTGCAACCTGACGGCGGTGAACCGCATCAGGACCATCGGCCAAACGAAGTGTGCGAACATGCGTCCATGCACGCGCAAGCGGTGTGTCCTGCGAGACGCCTTGGCCTCCGTGCATTTGCACCGCCTCATCAATCACCTTAAGTGCGATTTGCGGAGCAACAACTTTAATCTGTGAAATCCAAGGCGCGGCTACACGCGGGTCTCCTTGATCCATCATCCATGCTGCTTTGAGGCATAAAAGACGCGCTTGCTCAATTTCCATCCGGCAGTTCGCAATAATATCGAAGTTCGCACCCAACATCGCAAGCGGCTTGCCAAAAGCCTCACGGCGCACAGAACGTTGGCACATCAATTCAAGCGCTTTTTCTGCTTGCCCGATTGCCCGCATACAATGGTGAATACGGCCAGGCCCTAGACGACCTTGCGAGATTTCAAACCCGCGTCCCTCACCCAGCAAGAGGTTTTCTGCAGGAACGCGAACATCGTTAAACTTGATATGCATATGACCATGCGGCGCATCATCTTCGCCATAGACCTGCATGGCGCGCAGAATTTCGATACCCGGTGTTTTTGCATCCACAATCACTTGCGATTGCTGCTGATGTTTTGGACGATCTGCATCCGGCGTTGCCACCATTACGATGTAAACAGCACAGCGCGGATCACCAGCACCCGATGACCACCACTTCTCGCCATTTAGAACATATTCATCACCGTCACGAACACATGACATACGAATGTTGGTGGCATCAGATGAGGCAACATCAGGCTCTGTCATCAAATAAGCAGAGCGGATTTCACCTTCCAGCAATCGTGAAAGCCATTCTTTCTTATGGGTCTCGCTGCCATAGCGTTCAAACACTTCCATATTACCCGTATCCGGCGCGCTACAGTTAAACGTCTCTGCACCCAAATGAGCCTTGCCCATTTCCTCAGCCAGGTAGGCATATTCAACCGTCGAAAGCCCGTATCCGCGCTTTGAATCCGTCAGCCAGAAATTCCAGAGGTTCTGGCTTTTTGCTTTAGACTTCAAGCCTTCCAGAATTTCTGTTTGGCGCGGCGTATATTGCCAACGGTCGCCCTTACTGACTTCAGCAAGAAACTCCTCATCCACAGGAAGAACATCTTCCTGAATCATACGGGCAACTTTCTCATGGATTGGCTTGAGCCGCTCCGTCATTCCAAGGTTCATTGCGTCACTCACAATTTCTCTCCCTTTGTTTTGGCACAAACCGCTTGTAGAGCGAATGCCGTAAACTGTTTGATGATTTCTTGTTTTTCTTCTTTAGTCTGGTTCTTTCGTGGCGTGTACCAAAGCACCGGATTATTGACGATTGCCAACACGGCTTTTGAAGCAAAGGACGGTGTTTCAAACTTGAACATACCCTTAGCTTCGCCTTCAATCAGTACATCCTTGAAAAGGCCTTCATAATATTCCCGCTCGCGAATAAGAACCTTCAGCTTCTCGCGCTGCTTGGGCGTGGTTGAACTGGCAAGGTGCATCTCCACCCCCTGCATCACAACCCGCTGATAGACAATGTTGTCCAGCATATTGCCCACATGCGCCTGACACATAAGAGCAAGGCGCTTAACAGCCGACCCCTCACCCTTGGCAAGAGGCTCGATGGAACTCACATTGATCGCCATCCCATGACGATGCACATCGAAGAACAATTCAGCCTTTGAGCGATAGTAGTGATAAATCCGCCCCTTAGTGGCGCCAAGATGATCTGCAACATCATCAATGCTTGTATCGGAAAATCCAGCCTGCATGAAACATTGGGCGGCCGCCTCAACGATTACATCACGCGCTGTTCCTGTTTCCTGTAGTGTGTTCAAGTCTGCCTCATCTCGTATTGACGTGGAACATACTACTCAGTATGACGTAAACGCAAGACTATTTTTCATTTGCGGAGGAAGACATGGGAATTTTAGAAAATCTGTTCTCTATGGCAGGTAAAACGGCTTTGGTCACAGGAGCGGCAACCGGCATTGGCCGCATGGCAGCAACTGCACTAGTGGAAGCAGGCGCTCATGTTTTGATCGCATCGCGCAAAGGCGAAGCGTGTGAAGCCGTAGCAGCCGAGATAAACGCAATGGGCGCGGCAGGTTCCGCAGAAGGGTTTGCAGGGGATGTAAGTTCTCAAGAAGGCATTGACGCCCTCGTTGCAGAAGTCGGCAAACGCTCGGACAGTCTTCATATCCTGATCAATAATGCAGGGGTTACGTGGGGCGCACCCATGAAGGAATTTCCCTATGAAGCATGGGGAAAAGTGATGGACGTCAATGTAACCGGACTTTTCTATCTTACACAAAAACTGATGCCAATGCTCGAAGCATCTTCCACCCATGAAGACCCGGCCCGTGTTATCAATCTTGGGTCCGTTATGGGCACCGCAGCCTTGGGTGAAGGCGCTTACTCATATTCTGCATCAAAGGCAGCAGTTCATCACATCACCCGCATTATGGGGCGCGAACTGGCTGAAAAACACATCACGTTCAACGCATTTGCACCGGGCCCCTTCCAAAGCCGGATGACCGCCTTTGCAACCGCAACAGATGATCAGGCAGAACACGTCGGCAAAGGCGTTCCCCTTGGAAGAATTGGATCGCCTGAAGACATTGCGGGCGCAACGCTTTATCTTTGTGGCAAAGGCGGCTCCTATATTACTGGCGCAATTCTACCACTCGATGGTGGTATTCACTTAAACCCGGAAGCCGACCTCTTCGGAATGCATAGGTAATCTCATGGAAAAAGTATCACTGGAACAGCATCTGGCATCCTCAGGAAAACTGGAAAAAACTTCGGACTGGGTAGACGTAAGTCAGGACCTCATAAATCTGTTTGCCGATGCAACACACGATCATCAGTTCATTCATATTGATGAAGAACGCGCGAAGACAGAAACCCCGTTTGGCGGAACCATCGCACACGGCTTCCTGTCTCTTTCTCTGCTCTCGCATTTCGTGGCAACAACGCTGCCCGGAATTGAAAACTCTGTGATGGGCATCAATTACGGCCTGAACAAAGTACGGTTTTTAAACCCTGTTCCGTCGAACTCGAGACTGCGCGCGCATTTTAAATTGATTGACTGCACCGAGCGCAAACCCGGTGAAATTTTGAACACTTATGAAGTCACGGTAGAAATTGAAAACATAGACAAGCCGGCCCTCATCGCAGAATGGCTTGGCCTGACCATCGTCGCAAAGGATGAAACATGACCATTTCTTTTGAAGGACAAGTAGCAATTGTAACAGGTGCCGGAAATGGCCTCGGCAAATCACACGCATTGGAACTGGGCCGTCGCGGCGCGAAAGTTGTCGTCAATGATTTGGGCGGCGCGCGCGATGGCACTGGCGGGTCACTGTCACCTGCTGAAGCTGTTGTGGAAGAAATCAAACTAGCTGGCGGTGACGCAATGGCCAACGGTGCCAATGTTGCAAACTACGCAGATTGTGAAGCACTTGTGTCCGATGCCGTTTCCAAATGGGGCCGCGTTGATGCACTTATCAACAATGCTGGCATTTTACGCGATAAATCATTTGGCAAATTGGAAATGTCAGACTGGAATGCAGTCGTTGATGTTCACCTGAACGGTTCGGCAAATTGTACACGCGCTGTGTGGAACCAGATGAAGGAACAAGATTACGGTCGCATCCTGATGACCACTTCCACATCCGGCATTTACGGAAATTTTGGTCAGGCAAATTATGGCGCAGCAAAACTGGGTCTCGTTGGTTTGATGAACACGCTTTGTATTGAAGGTGTAAAAAACAACATCCAGATCAACTGCCTGTCGCCAACAGCGGCGACCCGCATGACAGAAGACATCATGACGGAAGACATGCTGGACAAGCTTGATCCAAAATACGTCACACCAGCAGCAGTATTTCTGGTTTCAAAAGATGCACCCAATCACTGTGTGATGTTTGCTGGTGCTGGCACATACGCGACGATGCAGATCAGCGAAAGTGCTGGCATGAACCTGCCGGAAGACCAGCGTAATGCCGATGGCGTTGCGGCAAATTTTGCAACAATCTCCGACATGAGCAATCCTGATGTGTTTTATTCAGGCACCGAGCATGTCGTGAAAGCAGTTCAGAAAGCCACGTGAACATGAGCGAATTAAGCAGCCACAATCAAACTCTGATCCGAATATTTGAAACCACAGGATCAATACTTGCGATGATCTATGCGCTGTTAATCGCTTCCAATACCGGAAATGAAATTCTCGGATTTTCGCTTCTACTCGCCTCAGCAATTCTCTTTGCAGCATGGGCAATAATCGACAAACGCTGGGCATTTCTTATCCTGCAATTTTTCTATGCCACTTCTGCAATTATTGGCCTTGTGCGCTGGAGTTAAGCAGAACATCATCCTCAAAAGGAGAATCCCATGAGATCAGCAGTAATCGTATCAACCGCGCGCACACCAATCGGCAAAGCCTATCGCGGTGCATTTAACGACACCCAAGCCCAAGCCATTGGCGGCCACGCAATCAGCAATGCGGTAGAGCGTTCAGGCATCGACAAGCAAGAAGTTGATGACGTGATCATGGGTGCAGCCCTTCAACAAGGCTCAACCGGAACCAACGTTGCACGACAAAGTTTACTTCGCGCTGGCCTACCTACTTCTGTAGCTGGCATGACATTGGACCGCCAATGCTCATCCGGCTTGATGGGAATTGCAACCGCTGCAAAACAGATCATCTCAGACGGAATGACTGTCACTGTGGGTGGTGGCCTGGAATCCATCTCTCTTGTGCAAAACGAAAAGATGAATACTTCGCGTTTGGTCGACCCTTGGTTGAAAGAGAATATTCCTGCAACCTATATGAGCATGTTGGAAACTGCCGAGATTGTCGCCGAACGCTACAATATCTCACGCGATCAACAAGACGAATATGCCTATCAATCTCAAATGCGAACTGCTGCTGCCCAGGAAGCTGGTAAGTTTGACGACGAGATTGTACCAATGAGCACCGTCATGAAAGTGATGGACAAAGAAACAAAAGAAATCTCGGACGTTGAGGTGACGCTGGAAAAAGACGAAGGCAATCGCCCGTCCACCACGCTGGAAGGCCTTCAAAGCCTTCAACCCGTTTTCAAAGGCGGCCAACAGATCAAAGAGGGTAACTTCATTACAGCTGGTAATGCTTCCCAACTTTCAGACGGCGCATCCGCTTCTGTCTTGATGGAGGAAAGCGAAGCCTCAAAACGCGGCCTTAACCCTCTCGGTATATATAAGGGCATGGCAGTCGCTGGCTGTGGTCCCGAAGAAATGGGAATTGGCCCTGTTTTTGCCATTCCAAAACTTCTTAAAGCCAATGGCCTTACGGTTGATGACATTGATCTTTGGGAACTCAACGAAGCATTTGCGAGCCAGTGTCTTTACTGTCGTGACCACCTTGGCATCGACCCTGAAAAGTATAACGTCAATGGCGGCGCAATTTCTGTTGGTCACCCATATGGCATGTCGGGTGCGCGGATGACAGGGCACGCCTTGATCGAAGGAAAACGCCGTGGCGCAAAACATGTTGTGGTCAGCATGTGTATCGGTGGCGGCATGGGTGCTGCGGGTTTGTTTGAAGTGGCATAACGACTTAACCCAACACATCATAAAATGAAAACAGGGCGCTTCATCAAGCGCCCTATTTTGTTTTAAGATTTTTGAAAAATATAAGATACTGATTTTTATATATAAATAAATGCCTTAGGGTAGAATTTCCTCTGATACGTTAAGTTTTCTTGAAACCATAAACTCCTCTCCACGTTTATTAGGTTAGAGGCATAGACAACTATGCTTCTTATCGAAAATAACGATCGAAAGGATCAGGAATGATTTTCCGAACTCTCATTACAGCTTCCACCCTTGCACTAGCAGCAACTTCTGCCAACGCAGATGGTCATGCTGGTAAATCCGGCTATGCGATAGCTGGCGGCGGTAAAACACTCGTTGTAATGGCAGACATTGCAAAGCCGGGTGAAGCGAAAACATTCGATCTAAAAAGTGAAGTTTCAGCGATTGCATGGCGTCCGGTAACGGGAGACCTTCTTGGCTTCTCATCAGGGGCAATTTACAAGATCAACCCAGCATCCGGCGAGATGACAAATCTCGATGCAAAATTTATGGATGACGCTACCATCGGTGATGGTGCAATGGTTGCGTTTGACTTTAACAACAAAATCGATGCCGTACGTGCTGTATCTTCAGCTGGCGACAATCTGGTTTATTTCCCGGATGGTTTCGGCAATGGAAGCGATAAAGCAAATTCCGTGCGTCGCTTCACAAATCTTGCCTATGCTGAAGGTGACGCAAATGCTGGCACCACTCCAATGGTTTACGCAAATGCATACACCAATGCTATCAACGGAAAGAAAGCAAGTGGCACATTCCAATACGCCCTCGACGCAGCAACGGATTCATTGATCAGCCTTGCAAACAACAAAGGCACGCTTGCAACCATCGGCAAAGTTATGGTGGACGGAAAGCCTGTCGACCTAAGCGGTATGGGCGGCTTTGATATCGTTTCTAAAAAAGAGGGCGATGATCATGCTTATGCAGTGTTGCAAATGGAAGGTCAGAAAAATGCTGGTCTTTATGCAGTCGACTTGAAGTCAGGCGCTGCAACAATGTTGAGCGACTTGGGCATGGGCGGCATTAGCAGCTTTGCAGTATCGCTAAGCAAATAAGCTTCCTAAACTTTGATAGATTTATGGCCGGAGAAATCCGGCCATTCTTATTTACGCATGTATACTCTGATACCTAATCAGGATCGCTTATAAACGAGTTCTCAGGGACTGGAATTCCATCCAACGCACTGCCAGTCCAGATATGCTTTACACCTGTAAGATCAACAGGCTGATCCAGCGACCCACCTTTAACGCTGATACTTTCCATTACGTCTTCGCCTTGATGCCAAAGGCGGCTCCCACAATCACCGCAAAAATATCCGTTCAACTTAAATCCTGCATCATTCACCCGAAACCAAACTCTAGGCTTACCCTTCACCAGTTCAAAGCTAGAAGCTTCTACAATCACCGAAATTCCAAACGCAGAAGACGATTGCTTCCGGCATTCACTGCAATGACAGACATAGATATTCTTGGGCTTTTCAGTGACACGATACCGGACGCCACCGCATTGACATCCCCCTTCCAGAGGAAGGTCCAAATAGTCGAAATCAACACTCATTCATTCGTCCGTTATTTGTATTAGGCATCAATCACTTTTCCCGGCGAACTATCACGCGGGTCCAGTTTCAGATGAATAAGACACGGCCCGTCTTCGCTCAAAGCGCGTTCGAGAACGCCATCAAACTCTTCGTCTTTCCAGACAGAAAATCCGCGCGCACCATATGACTTCCCCCATTCTTTGAAGTCCGGATTTTTCATACCCGTTCCAGATACACGTCCGGGATAGTCTCTCTCCTGATGCATTCGGATAGTGCCATAAACGCCATTATCACACACAATAACTTTGATATTCAGACCATGCTCGCAAGCCACACCAAACTCCTGTGACGTCATCTGGAAGCAACCATCGCCTGCCAAAACAATAACTGTTTTTTTACGATACCGCATACCAGCTGCAACGCCTGCAGGAAGCCCGTATCCCATAGAACCAGATGTGGGAGCTAATTGCGTTCCCCATTTATAACGGAAAAACCGATGCAACCAGATCGCATAATTGCCTGCACCGTTACACATAATTGCGTCATCCGGCAGACCGTCCCGCAATCTTGCGATTACATGGCTCATCGTGACTTCACCAACACCGGCAGGCGGCGTATCGGTCCAGCCAAGATAACTCTTATGCGCCGCGTCCGCTTGGTCTTGGAAGTTTACTTTTGGGTTCCATTCCAACAATGAGCTCAAGAGCGTTTGAGGCGTAGAGTTGATCGCGATACCGGGCAGATAGATCCTGCCCAATTCTTCAGCACCGGGATGCACATGCACCAGCCTTTTCCCATCCCCGGGCATATCCAGCAATGAAAATCCCTGACTTGGGTTTTCGCTAAACCGACAGCCAAGTAGTATAATCAAATCTGACTGTTCAACACGGGCCTTTAATTCAGGATTGATGCCCAAGCCAACTTCACCAGCATAGTTTGGATGGGTACCATCCAGCATTTCCTGACGCCGGAAAGTAACAGAGACCGGAAGTCCCCATTTCTCAGCCAATTGTTTGAGCATTTGGGATGCGTCATGCGTCCAGCGTGACCCACCTGCAATAATGATGGGAGACTGCGCATCTTCCAACCGTTCCACTAATTGCTCAAGAGAACCAAGAGTTGGCGCAGGTTCGGCAACCTCAACACGCGGACCTGCACGCGCTTCAATTACTTCATGCAGCATGTCTTCTGGCAGGGCGATGACCACCGGACCCGGACGTCCTGACATTGCAACATGCCAGGAGTGAGATAAAATTTCTGGAATTCGTTCAGGTCGATCAATCTCCTCAACCCATTTGGTCATGGAGCCAAAAAAGGCACGATAGTCCACTTCCTGAAAAGACTCTCGCCCACGCATGTCACGACCGATTTGCCCGACAAACAAAACCATCGGCGTTGAATCCTGCCATGCAACATGAACACCGGACGAAGCATTGGTTGCGCCCGGCCCCCGCGTCACAAAACACACACCGGGTCGCCCTGTCATCTTCCCGTCTGCTTCCGCCATCATGGCAGCGCCACCCTCTTGGCGCGCAACCACTGTTTCGATTGATGATTCTACTAGCGCATCCAGAACAGCAAGATAGCTCTCACCGGGCACACAAAACATGCGCTCCACACCTTGCTGTTCCAAACAATCCACCAAAACTTGAGCGGCAGTTTTTTTGTTAGCGATATTACTCACAGAGAAGCTCCAGATTAAAAAAGAAAACCCTTGATTTTGCCGTTACGGAATGGCATGTGACGTAACGGAAGCTAGGAGCGCCCCAGCCTATTACGCTCCTGTTTCGTGCGCGGAACCATGCCTTGTGCATGGTTCCGATGCGCGCGAAAATTCCAAACACGGTATGGCTTAATGCTCCCAACAATTTACCCGAATACACCCTTCGCCTGTAATGCTTCAAATTCAGCACGATCATATCCAAGCTCGGACAGCATCTCTTCATTATGCTGACCCAGTAAGGGCGGCTCTTGAGTGATCTCAGTTGGACTTGCTGAAAAATGGATTGGATTATTGATCGCTGTATACTTTCCCTCAGAAGGGTGATCGCGTTCTTCCAAAAATCCGGTCTCAGATACTTGTGGGTCCTGTAAAACAGACTTCAAGGAATGCACGCGCATACATGGAACGTTTTCTTGTGCCAAAACCTCCATCCACTCATCGGTCGTTTTAACCAAAGCAACTTCTTCACACACCTTATAAAGATCAGTGATGTTTTTGGTCCGCTCTGAATAGGTAGAATAACGCGGGTCTTCCATCAGGTCTGCGCGACCACCATGTGCCAGAAAACAAGTCCAGTTATCATTAGAGTATGGCATGATCGCAATGTAGCCATCCTTGGTGCGGTACGGTTTGCGATTAGGATTGATGGAGCGGGTATACGCAATCGGCTCGCGCGGCGGCACAAATGCATGGCCAAACAGATTCTCCGCCATGGTGAAAGACACCATACATTCCATCATGGGAATTTCGATAAACTGCCCCTTACCTGTTCGCTCTCTATGTAAAAACGCTGCCAGCATTGCATAAGCGGCATGAAGCCCTGTTGTTTTATCCGCAACCAGTCCCGGAAAATACCGCGGTTCGTTGGTTCCATCCTGCTGCGGTATCATAAAGGCAGCACCAGATGCAGCCTGTACAAGATCATCATAGGCTTGGCGCTCTGCGTAATGTCCCTTTGAACCATATCCGACTGCATGGGCATAAATGACGTTAGGGTTGATCGCCTTCACGCTCTCATAATCAAACCCCAAACGGCGCATGCCACCTGCGCGAATATTGTGAATAAAGCCATCCGCCGAAGCAACGAGCTTCTTGTGAATATCCTTCGCACCTTCGGTTTTAAGATCAAGCGTCATTGCGCGCTTGTTGCGGTTGATGGTCAGATAAATCGGACCCATCCCAGGCGAGACTGTAGGCCCCGCATGGCGCATAATATCCCCATCAGGACTTTCGATCTTGATTACATCCGCCCCAAGATCACCCAGTAATTGAGTGCAATATGGCCCCAATACTACGGATGTAAGGTCGATGATGCGATAGCCCTCAAGCGGGCGTTTTGGTTTTTGGCTTGATGTCATATGCAGACTATTGGCGAAAGCATGTGGCTTTTCAACCATCAATCGAAGCGAGGTCACTTTTGTTCAAATGATAGGCTTTACCAAACCCACCATTTAACAAAGCACGCTCCGCATGAAGTGGATAAAATCCGAAATCTGCAAAATCAATATACAGTTCAGCCTTAGGATGAACCTTCAAAAATGCTGCCCGCAAATCTGTCCTACTGGTGTAATCATTAGGTAGGCGTTGCGAGTGGCCAATCAGGGTAATGCGTGGATGCGCAAGACCATCGCCCTTTCCAGGCTCTCCAATCATCACGGAACACATACTGTTTTCTTTCAAGCATTTTGAATGAACAGACAGATCAGAGGCTACAAAAAACAAGCCTGTTTCTGGGGTCCAAACTCCCGAGACACGACTTACTAACGGCACACCTGTTTCTATCTCGCTCACGCCAAGCGCCATATATTTTGCACTGAGCAACAAATCCGATGTGAGGTGAAGCGCCTCGGCATCAGTTTCGTTTATCGGATTCTTCTTGTCTTTTTCGCTCTCCATAACATTCCTTGTTCACAGCAGCATCTGACATAGATATATAACAATAAAAATTCTTGGAGGAGAACCGATATGCTCGGACAGATGATGGAACGGCAGTTGCTGATTTCAAGCATAATTGAACATGCGGCCCGCTATCATGGTGATACAGAAATTGTATCCGTAAATACAAATGGCGGACAAACCAGAACAAATTATGCAGAGCTTGCAACGCGTTCAAAGCAGATTGGCTCTGCAATTGTAAAACGCGGCATGAACCATTCCGACCGTATCGGCACTCTGGCCTGGAACAACCATCGCCATTTGGAACTCTATTACGGCATTTCCGGCATGGGCTTAGTTTGCCACACCGTCAATCCACGTCTGTTTCCTGAGCAATTGATCTACATCATTGATCACGCAGAAGACCGCATGGTGTTCTTTGATCAGACCTTCTTACCGCTAGTCGAAGCAATCCGTGACAAGCTCCCCAAGGTAGAAGCGTGGATACTGATGGAAGCTCATGATGATGCACTCGCAAGCGCACATGATTGGCTAGTCTTTTATGAAGATATGATCACCGAGGGTGACGCAGAATGTGAATGGCCGGAGTTTGAAGAACGTTCGGCTTCATCCCTATGTTATACATCCGGCACAACCGGCCACCCAAAAGGCGTGATCTATTCGCACCGCTCGACATTGGTCCATGCGATGATGTCGGCAACTCCGGACGTTATGGGCTTTTCTGCTCGCGATTGTCTCTTACCCGTTGTTCCTATGTTCCATGTGAATGCGTGGGGGTCGCCTTATGCAGCAGCACTTGCTGGCACGAAAATGGTGATGCCTGGACCGGGATTGGATGGCGCAAGTCTCACCAAGCTATTCAATGATGAAAAGGTCACTATTGCTGCTGGCGTTCCAACGATCTGGGCAGGGTTGATTCAACATCTGGAAGAAACCGGCGGCAAGCTTCCGCACATGAACCGCACCGTGATCGGTGGCTCTGCTTGTCCCCCGTCCATGATGCAAAAATTCCGTGATAATTATGGCGTCGACGTACTTCATGCTTGGGGCATGACCGAGATGTCGCCCTTAGGGTCCGTCAACCATCTCAAGAACAAACACTATGAATTGAGTGAAGAAGAGCAGCACACAATCCGCTTGGGACAAGGCCGCCCGCCCTATGGCATGGAACTCGCAATCTTTGATGATGAGTTTAACCGCCTTCCAAATGATGGCGAAACGCAGGGCAATCTGTATTGTCGTGGACCTTGGGTGCTGGACGAATATTTCCTTGCAGAAAAAGGCACCACTTTAGAAAACGGCTGGTTCCATACAGGCGATGTGGCCACACTCGATGAAGACGGCTTCATGATCATTCGCGACCGTTCGAAAGATATTATCAAATCAGGCGGCGAATGGATTTCAACGGTTGAACTTGAAAACATCGCTGTGGCACATCCTGCACTTGCCGGTGCTGCCGCAATCTCCGCACGTCATGAAAAATGGGATGAACGTCCTGTTATCATCGCAGTAAAGGCAGCGGGCCAAGATGTGACTGAAAAAGAGATTCTTGCCTATTTCGAAGACAAAATCGCCAAATGGCAAATTCCTGACAAGGTGATTTTTGTCGATGAGCTGCCGCTTGGCGCTACAGGCAAAATCTTAAAAAAAGAACTTCGCGAAACCCACGGCGATTGTTTGATTGCCTAACGCTTCACTAGAGCGTGTCTGTCTTGGATTGCATCGATTTGATGGGTTGGATTTTTGATTT